>JAZSJN010000085.1:0-11763 GCA_045534315.1 Candidatus Scatosoma sp. | reverse complement strand
CACCAAAGGTTACAATTTTTTTCATTTTATTTCTCCTTATTTGTTTTTCTTGATTAAAATACGATTTAGCCCTGATATTTTTCCAAGGCTTCTTTTACAAAGAAACTACCGCCGATCGCCGCAATTTTATCCCAAGCCAAAAATTCGTCGATATTACTTCTATCTACGCCGCCCGTGGGGATAAATTTGATCTGGGGGAAAGGCGCAGCCAACGCTTTCATCGCTTTCAAGCCGCCGTACACGTTTGCGGGGAAGAATTTCACCGTCGTGATACCAAGTTCCAACGCCGCCATGATCTCGGTGGGCGTTACGCAACCGGGATAGTACGGGATATTCCGTTCGTTACAAATCTTTGCAACGGCAACGGATAAGCCGGGCGATACAATAAACTGCGCGCCTGCTTTCAGCGCTGCTTCGCATTGTTCGGCATTGATAACCGTACCTGCGCCGATACTCATATCGGGATAGTTTTTGCAAGCGTACGCAATCGCCTCCGCTGCACATGCCGTACGGAAGGTGATTTCTGCACAATTGATACCGTTGTTTTTGAGTGCCGACAGAATTTTATCCGTTTCGGACAGTTCTTTGATAACGACTACGGGAATACATTTTTCCATTTTTTATAAATTCTCCTTAGAGTTTTTTTCTTCGTTTGATACTTTTGCTTGCTCTTTTTTAAGCGTTTTAAAGAACATAAAGGTAAACGGGATCGCAAATACGAATGCGCATGCGTCTGCTACCGATTGACACATTTGCACGCCAAGCAAACCGAAAATTTTAGGCAACGCCAACACCGCAGGGATATAGAACAGACCTTGTCTAGATGCGGAAAGCAGAGCCGCAAGCGCCTTGTTTCCCACCGATTGATAGGTAAGCCCTACCATAAAATTGAGCGGCAGGAGCGGCATACAAATACATTGTAACCGCAAGGACAACGCCCCAATTTCTTTCGCCTCAGCGGATACATTAAAAATACCTACTACTTGCGTGGCAAAAATGGCACAAACCGATGCAAATACCGTCATGACGACCGTAGAAAAACTCAACGTAAACAAGTAAGCTTCTTTTACACGATCAAAGCGTTTCGCGCTGTAATTATATCCCAAAACGGGCTGATACCCCTGCCCGATCCCAAGCGATAAGGAAAACGCCAGCATAAAGACCTTGTTGACGACACCAAGCGCTGCCTGCGCCGCGTCGCCGCCCGCTTCCGTTGCGTATTTCTGCACGCCGTAGGTATAGGCAGCTCTGTTTAAAAATACCGTGCAAAGGCTGGCAAGAATTTGGCGCAAAAAGGACGGAAATCCCGTTGCCAATACGTCCCTATAAACGGAAAAGCGTCTAGAAATCGCATTGACGCGGAAACGTACGATCGTCAGCCTGAATACGAACATGAACAATAAAACGCTAAAACTCAGAATTTGGCTAGCACAAGTGGCGATTGCAGCACCTTCAATGCCCATATCCGCCGAAAAAATTAAGATCGGGTCTAATACTACGTTGACGACCGCGCCCACAACCAATCCAACCATGGAAAGCACCGCTTTACCTTCTGCGCGCAGAACGTTGTTTAGCACGAACGACATGCACATAAAAGGCGCGGCAATAAGTAGCCATTTTGCATACGCTTTCCCATAGACAAGGGTATTTCCGTTACACCCAAAAAGTTTTAACATGGGCGTAAAAAACGCAAAACCTACCCCCATAATAAGCAACCCGCAAATACAGGACACAACAAGCGTAGAAGAAAATACCTTATCCGCACCTTCCCGATCGCGCTTGCCAAGCAATCGCGATACGATATTACCACTACCCATACCGAACGTAAAGCCAAGCGCTTGGATAATTGACATTAAGGCAAGCAGATTATTCGCCGCCGCCGTAATCGCATCGTTTTTGAGTTGTGAAACAAAAAAAGTGTCCGCTAAGTTATACAGCGACGTTACCATCATACTAAGCGTCGTAGGAATACCTAGGCTGATAATCAGCCTAGATATGCGCGTTTGCGTCATTTTTACAAACTGTTTTTTCTCACGCTCAATAACGGCGGCATCCGCCGCATTCAGTTGTTCTTCCGTCATTTCGCTCATACGTATTTATTATACATCTTTACGTGTTATTTTGCAAGCCCCAAAATGCATTTTTCATGAAAAAACACAAGATTTTTTTCATAGTTTTCCTTTCTTCGACACTTATTCAACCTTTTTACGGTTGCTTTTTTGTTTTTTGCGTGGTATAATGATTCTATGAAAAATTCTTCGCAATCAAAACAAGCAAAATATTTCAAATATAAATTCACGGGAATGATGATTGCCCTGCTTATCGTTGCGCTGGTATTGTGCGCCGCGGGATTGGCGGTCAGCATCTACCGCATCTACAATGAAGGGATAGACGGATTCACCTCCGCCTTGCAATCCCCCTTGCTTATCGTAATCTGCGTGTTTGCCATCGTGTTTATCATTTCCGTCTTGGCAAAATCTCAATACGTTGTCACCGAAAAACACTATATTTCACAATTTGGATTTGTCAAGAGCCGCTTTTTGATAAAGGACGTGACGAAGATCGAGCTGGATAGCGACACGAAAAAGCTGACCGTCTTCGTTGGGGAAGAATACATGGTCCTTTCCATTGTTCCCGAACAGAACGACGCTTTTGTGCAAGCCATGCGCAACGTAAATAAGGATATTGATTTTACTTTTACCCTTGCAACCACAACCGAACAGGATAAAAAATAATATTATGAGCAAACTAAAAACACGCTGTAAAAAGCGTGTTTTTTTTCGTTGGATTTTTTATGTATGTTATTCGCCGTATTCCGCTATATAAGGCAGATTTCGATATTTTTCATCGCAATCCAAACCGTATCCGATTACAAAGAAATCGGGAATAGTAAACAGCGCTACGTCCGGTTTAAAATCTACCAAACGGCGACTGGGCTTATCAAGCAACGTCACCACTTTCAGCGAAAGCGGTTCGCGCGTTTGCAACAGTTTGATGATGTCGGTAAGCGTTCTACCCGTATCGACGATGTCTTCTACGATCACCACGTGATAATCCTTAATTTCGTGGATCAGATCCATGGTGATTTTTACCACGCCCGAAGATTCCGTCCCCGCATAATAGCTCTTCGCGCACATAAAATCGATATCGTGGGGAATCGTAACGGCACGGCACAAATCCGCCATAAACACAAACGCCCCTTTCAAAATACTGACGAGAAGGAGTGGTTTGCCTTCATATTCCGCGCTGATCTGCGCACCTACTTTTTTAATTGCCGCGGCAATTTCTTCTTCCGTGATCGCTACGCGTTTGATTTTACGTTCGTATTCCGTGATTTCGCTATTCATTTGCATGGAAAATACTCCTATAATTGTTTAATAATTGTATTATATCATATCCGTTTGTTTTTTTCAAGAATTTTGAGTAAAAAAACTTGCGCGATTTAGGTCTTAATTTAAACAAATACCCCTCATAAAAAAAATCAATAAGAAAGTACGGTAAAAAACGCAAAAAAAACTTGACAGTTTCTTGGCTTTGTTATATAATGATAGTTGTTTGAAAAAACCGAGTAGATCGGCGTAAACAAAGGAGTGTTTATTTTATGAGTCGTATGATCGGTACTATATCCCGTGGTGTACGCGCTCCCATTATCCGTAACGGCGACGATATTGTTAAAATCGTTACCGATTCCGTTTTGGAAGCATCTAAGGACGCGGGCTTTTCCATCCAGAACAGAGATATTATCGCAATGACGGAAGCAATCGTAGCGCGCGCGCAGGGTAACTATGCGTCCGTGGACGACATTGCAGCCGACGTAAAAGCGAAACTCGGCGGTGAGACGGTGGGCGTTATTTTCCCTATCCTTAGCCGTAACCGCTTTGCAATCTGCTTGCGCGGGATCGCGAAAGGCGCAAAGAAAGTCGTTTTGATGCTTTCCTACCCTTCTGACGAAGTGGGCAACCATCTTATTTCCCTTGACGCGCTCGACGAAAAGGGCGTTGATCCCTACCGCGACGTGCTTGATCTTAAAAAATACCGTGAACTTTTCGGATATGAAAAGCACACGTTCACGGGAATCGATTACGTGGAATATTACGAAAATCTGATCAAGGAAAGCGGCGCGGAAGCGGAAATTATCTTCGCAAACGATTGCCGCGCGATCTTAAACTACACCAAAAACGTAATCTCTTGCGATATTCACAGCAGAGCAAGAACCAAACGCCTTTTGAAAGCGGCTGGCGTTGAACGCATTTTCGGTTTGGACGAAATCTTGAACGCACCCGTAAACGGTAGCGGTTATAATGAAAACTACGGTTTGCTTGGTTCGAACAAGGCGACGGAAGATCAGGTAAAACTCTTCCCCCGCAATTGTCAACCGATCGTAGACGCCGTACAAAAGAATATTTACGAGGCGACTGGTAAGCTTGTAGAAGTAATGGTTTACGGCGACGGCGCGTTCAAAGATCCCGTCGGAAAAATTTGGGAACTCGCCGATCCCGTTGTGTCCCCTGCTTATACTTCGGGGCTTGTGGGTACGCCCAACGAATTGAAGTTGAAATATCTTGCAGACAACGAGTTTTCCGTGCTTTCGGGCGAAGAATTAAAGAACGCGATTAAAGATAAGATCAAGGCAAAGGACGAAGATCTGTACGGAAAAATGGCATCCGAGGGCACTACCCCCAGACGTTTGACCGACCTCATCGGTTCGTTGTGTGATTTGACCAGCGGCTCGGGCGATAAGGGTACGCCTATCGTATATATCCAAGGATATTTCGATAATTACACAACTGAATAATTGTTAAAAAAAGACAAAATAACTCCCCGTCTGTTAAACAGGCGGGGAGTTTTATTTCGCTCTTTTAAACCAAATCACTATAAGAAAGCGTTTTGATTTTATGTTTTGCAAACACTTCGTCCGCTTTAACCAAATCGGACGTTTTAACGACAATAGACGCTTCGTCGCCGCCCACGGATAAACCGTACATATATTCTACGCTGAGCTCTTCATCTGAGATTACACGCAGAATTTGTTGCAATGCGCCTGGCTCGTGCGGGATACTTAATATGAAGACGTCTGTAAGCATCGTGGAAAAACCAGCCGTCGAAAGCGCAATTTTGCCGTCCTGCGGCTTATCCGAAATAATACGTAAAAGTCCGTATTCCGCCGTATCCGCAAGGCTCATAGATATAATATTCACGCCGCTATCCTTTAAGACGTCCAAAACTTCGCCCAAGCGTCCTTTTCTGTTTTCAATAAATACCGAAATCTGTTTCGTTACCATACGTTCCCCCTTATTGCTTGTTACGCAGGTCTTTGATGCGTTTTGCCTTACCTTCAAAGCGTTGTAAGGTATTCGGCGATTCCAAACGGATTTTCGCATCCAAGCCAAGCACTACTTTCAGTTTGTTTCGCGTAAGATTTTCAATACGCTGCAACTCCGCAAACGAGTCCGTTTCTTTGTTGAGTTCCACACGAACGGTCAACTTATCCGTATACCCTTCGCGTTCCACAATAATCTCGTAATGCGGGCCAAGTTCTTCCACCGACAGCACCACTTCTTCGATTTGACCAGGGAATACGTTTACGCCGCGGATTTTGAGCATATCGTCGCTGCGCCCCGACGGATTTTCCATACGACAGGTCGTTCTGCCACACGCACAAGGTTCGTAAAACAGGCGCGTAACGTCTTTCGTCCGATAACGTATCAGGGGCAAGCCTTCTTTTTTGATACACGTGATTACAAGTTCGCCCTTTTCCCCCGCGGGTAAAACTTCTCCCGTTTCGCTGTCGATAATTTCGGGGATAAAGTAGTCCTCGTTGATATGCATGCCACAATGTTCTAAGCATTCGCCCGAAACGCCGGGCCCCATCAATTCACTCATGCCGTAGTTGGACGTAATATTGACGTCCTTACCCCAAACAGCGTGCATCTCTTCACGCATAGCGTCGGTGAGAAGTTCGCTGCCGACCAATGCCGTTTTGATGTGCAGATCGGTTTTGGGATTGATCCCCATACCTTGCGCCACTTCCGCAAGGCGCAACGCATACGACGGCGTAGCCACGAGCAACGTCGTTTCAAAATCCTGCATATACATCAGTTGTTTTTCGGAATTACCCGTCGAAGACGGCACGATCGCTGCGCCGATTTTTTCCAAGCCGTAATGCAACCCGAACGCGCCCGTGAACATGCCATAACCAAAGCAAATTTGCGCTACGTCCTTACCTGTTGCGCCTCCCATGCACGCAATACGCGAAACACAGTCGGTCCAAGTTTCCAAATCCCCGCGCGTATATCCAACGACCGTTGGTTTGCCCGTTGTCCCCGAACTTGCGTGAATACGCACTAACTCATCTTTCGGTACGGCAAACAATCCAAACGGATAAGTATCGCGCATGTCTTGTTTGGTGGTAAATGGGAGTTTTTGCAAATCCGCAAGGGTTTGAATATCTGCGGGCGACAACCCCTTTTCCTGCATCTTTGCACGGTAATAAGGCACTTTTTCATACACGCGCGCTACCGTTTCTTGGAGCCGCGCAAGCTGTAATTTTTCCATTTCCGCGCGGGATAACGTTTCTTCCTTTGACCAAATCATATTTTTCTTTCCTTTATTCCGTTTCTATACTTTCCGCTTTATCCGCGCCGAACGCCGCCGACAGCGTTTCTTGATCGGGTGCTTTCGTAAATATACTGACGATCGTCGTTACAATCAACGAATACACCATACAAATGACGCCGATCATGGGCGAACAAGCAATACCGCATTTTAACGCAGCTCCGAAAGACGTATGCCAACCGTTTTGATGATATCCAAACAGGAAAATCAAGACAACCGTCAGCACTAGCGAGCCGATAATCGAGATCCACACCGCAGGGCGCGTTACCTTTTTCCAGAGCAAGCCAAGTACGTACGGCCCCATGAAACAGCCAGCCAAGACGCCCCAGCTAAGCCCCATTAAATACGCAATTGCGGATACCTGGAATTTTTCGTTTAAAATCGCAAGCACAACCGAGATTGCAACAAACACCAGACAAAGAATTTTCATCGTCCAATTTACCCGTTTATCGGACGCGTTTTTATTGATTTTTCCTTTATAGATATCCACGGCGACAACGGAAGCCGACGCCAGCGACACCGACGAAAGCGTGGACATACTCGCCGACAGTATCAATACGGCAAGCACCCCGACAAGCCCCGAAGGAATTACGATTTTTATCATAGAAGGAATGACGTTAACCGCCCCCACCCCCGCAAGCTCGGGGAAGAAATGAGAAAGCGCGCCCGTAAAGTATGCGCCGAAACCGATAATCAGCGCAAACAACGTACTGACAACCGTGCCTTGCATAATCGCTTTGTTATCGCGCACCGCATAATATTTATGTACCGTCTGCGGTAACGCCCATACCCCGAACGACGTGAGCATGATCAACGATATTAAAGACATGGTATTGCCGTACAATCCCTTATTCGAACTAGAAAAAGTAAACCAACCGAGCTCGTCGCTGCTTGTAAGCGCTTTAATGTTCCAATCGATATTGCCGTGGTTCATAAAGCAAACGACCATTGCCACCACGCCGATCAGCATGATAATGCCTTGGATAAAATCGGAAAGCGCCGTCGCGAAATAACCGCCGAAGAACAGATATAACGCCGTCAGCGCCGCAAGCGCGATCATGATCGTCCAACCGGGAATATCAAAGACGATTGTAAACAACGAGCTAAGCCCGTTATACACCGACGCCGAATACGGGATCAGGAACAGGAAAATAACCACCGCCGAAACAAGTTTTAAAGATTGACTTTTATACCGTTTCTCAAAAAATTCGGGCATGGTTTTCGCCGAAAGTCTAGTCGTCATTTTCTTCGTGCGCTTTGCAAGCACAAGCCATGCAAACAACGAACCGATAATGGCGTTCCCGATACCGATCCACGCCGCCGCTAAACCATACTGCCTACCGAATTTTCCTGCATAGCCAATAAAAATAACCGCTGAAAAATAGGTCGTCCCGTATGCAAACGCGCTCATCCAACCGTTAAGCCCCTTTCCAGCAAGCAGGAAATCCTTTACCGACGACGAACGCTTTCGCGTGTAAACCGCAATACCGATCATGCTTAATGCGTACATTGCCAATATTACGTAATCAAAAACCATATCCTCTCCTATTTTGATTGATTTTTTCGATTTTTCTTTCTTTTTCTATCGATTTTTATGATTATATCATAAATAACCGAATACTGTCAACCAAACGGCGGGAAAAACGGCGAATTTTGTGAAATTTTTCTTGTTTTTTGTAGTTTTTTACTTTGCAAGATACAGCGCACGGAAAAACGGACGGTTTCCCGCCCGTTTTGATTTACGATTTAATTTTATTGCGCGATTTTTACGCAATCAGATCCTTGCACCAAGATTTTTTGGGATATACGTACTGCATACGCAAGCCCCTTTATTTTCTTATTTCATTCGGAAATATGCAATCGAGTTATGATAACAGATATCTTGTACTACCTTACCCACAAGTTCTTCGTTTTGCGTCATTTCACCCCTTTCCATCATGCCGCCAAGGTAGTTACACAAAATACGGCGGAAATAATGATGACGGGGATAAGAAAGCAACGAACGGCTATCCGTGAGCATACCGACAAACGCCGCGATATGCCCCGTGGACGTCAAATCGAGCAGGTGTTTTTCCATACCCGCTTTGTTATCCAAGAACCACCATGCGGGACCGTATTGCATTTTGCCGCGCGCTTCGTCGCTTTGGAATGCGCCGATCAAAGTCATAATTTCCGCGTTCATTTTCGGGTTCAGGTTGAATACGATCGTCTTGGGCAGCAAGTTTTCGTCGTTGAGCTTGTCGAAAAGTCTGGACATGGTCTTAATACTGTTTTCGTCCGACATAGAATCGTAGCCCGTATCCAAACCGAGTTTTTTCAGCATTTGCGTATTGTTGTTACGCATTGCGCCAACGTGCAATTCCGTTGAGATATTATAACGTGCATACATTTTCATAAGCGCATACGTAAGGTAGCCTTTGAAAATCTCCGCCTCTTTTACCGTGGGCACGCCCCCTGCCTTTACCTTACAAAGCACGGCGTTTGCCTCGGCTGCCGTAGGAACGGGATATACGCTTTCCACCGAAATATCGCTTGCCGTCGTGCCAACCTGAATAAACGCCTGTAAGCGATTTTCCAATGCCGCCATAAGATCGTCCAAGTTGTTGATGGGCTGGGTAAGCGCTTCCAATTTTGCAAGCTGATCGCAATACCCTACCGCGTCGATATTCATGATTTTGTCGCCGCGGAATGCGGGGATTACCTTAAACTTGTATCCCTTTTTCGCAATTTCCGTAAAGGTGGAAAGATCGTCGAACACTTCGTTCGTCGTGAAAATATGCGTAACGTTGGACTGCTCGATCAGCTTTTGCGGAGTAATCTTATTGAGCGCAATATATTCGTTGCACCAATCCCAGATCAACTCGGCATTCTCCGCATTGATCTCCAACTCGCAATTGAAAAATTCTTTAAGTTCCACCTGCGACCAATGGTACAAGGGGTTACCGAACGCCGTCCCCAAAGCAGCGCAATACGCAATAAATTTTTCTTTGTTCGTTTTATTGCCCGTGATATATTCTTCGTTCACACCGTAATTGCGCATCAAACGCCATTTATAATGATCCCCCGCAAGCCAAACTTCGTACACGTCTTTAAACGTTTCGTTTGCCAAAATCTGCTTTTCGGGCAAATGGCAGTGATAATCGAAAATGGGCATGTCTTTCGCATAGCCGAAATACAACTTTTCCGCCGTTTTGTTCGTCAATAAGAAATTGTCTTTGATATACGTACTCATAATTTTATCTCCGTTTTATTTATTCCGATTTTTCTTCGGATTTTTTCTTCTTTTTTCTCTTGTTGGATACATTTTGAACGTAGTCGAAATACAATTGGTTCACCGCGTCGCAATAACGTTGCGCGATTTGGTATCTATCCAACCCTTCCTTGACCATATCCTGCACGTACAAAGGCTTGCCGATAACCATAATCCGCTTTTTAATGCTGTAGTACACGGGATATACCGGCACGTCTTCGCCTTTTTGACGGTAGTATTTTTCCGCCAGCATTACAAAACCAGGGAAGAATTCCGTCAACACGTCCTGATAACCTTCGTTGGAATTTTCAGGATAGATCATAACGGACATATTTGCGTCTAAAACCTTTACGCTGTTACGCAAGGTAGTAGCAAAACGCCCGTCTTGATAGGTGGGCATGATACGCATACCGCGATAAATACGAAGGGAGAAAAACGCCATAAAGCCTGCCTTAAACGACGTGGCAAACCCGGGCTTTTTACCGCATTTTTTGATATACAGAATATCGCGCAGGTACGCCTTTCGACTGGAATAATTGCCGAGCATTTCATGCGCGCCCCATTTCGTCGTGAATTTTGGATAGTACATATCCAAGGCGGGCGGACCGCTTTTTGCCGAATGATTGGCAACGACGATACTCTTATCTGCAAGCTCGCCCGCAAGATTGATAATCTGCGGTTTCTTGTAGAGCAATCTTAAAAACAACTGCACGACCTTATAGATGGGTTTTTTACGGCTGGGAACTTTAAATTCCTTTTCCTTTTTTACTTTTTTTTCTTTTACTTTCACTTCCGTTGGTTGCGTTTCCGTTTTCACTTCCGACATGATGCCGCTCCTTTTATTCTTTATTTACCGTTACTTCTTTCCCGAAGAAATACACGCCGAGCATGCCTGGCCCCACCGACGCGCCCACGCACGAACCGACGTAGCCGATATGCACCGTCAATTCCTTGCCGATTTTTTCTTCGCAAAGACGTTTTAATTCTTCCGCCTCTTCCAAGCAGTCTGCATGACTGATCATGATACGCTGATAGGGCTGTTCTAAATAATTCTCTTTCATCATTTCCGCGATACGGTTTAAAGAGGTTCTTCTGCCTTTGACCTTTTCCAAGGCAAAGTTTCTGCCCTTTGCGTCCGCAATAATGATCGGTTTAATGTTCAACAGCCCGCCAAAGAATGCGCTTGCCGCGCTCACTCTGCCCGCCTGTTTGAGATAGGTCAGCTTGTCTACCGAACCGATCATATTCACGGTAAGACAGTTGTCTTCAATCCATGCAGCCGTTTCTTCAATCGTCTTCCCTTCAGCGCGAAGTTCCGCTGCGCGAATACAAAGTAGCGACAACGCATAGCACGCACGCAAGGTATCCACGCAAATAATCTTGCCGTCGGGGTAGTTTTTAAGAACTTCTTCGCGCGCAACACGGCTAGCGTTGATGGACGCGGAAATTTCGGACGAACATGCAACGTACAATACGTCATATCCTTGCGACAGATATTTTTCAAAGGCTTTTTTATACGTCGCAACATTGACCTGCGCCGTAATAAAACGTTTGCCGTTTCTCATCATATCGTAAAATTCTTTCGCCGAAAAATGACTCCAATCCAGATCGGCTTCGTAATCTACGCCGTCCAAACTAAAACGCATGGGTACGTATTCAATGTCGTACTGATCACGAAAGCATTTATCCAAATCGCTACCCGTATCCGTTAAAATAACGTATTTCTTCATGATTTTCTCCTGTATCGTCGTTGCAAATTTTGCTGTTTGCGTCAAATCTTATTCATTATACTATATTTTTTCACGTTTGTAAAGTAAAACGCGGAAAATTATTCGTATTGTAGATACGAGAAAAAGCGGCTTTTTCAGCCGCTTTTGTTTTTATGCCTTGGAATCAAA
>JAZSJN010000157.1:0-5211 GCA_045534315.1 Candidatus Scatosoma sp. | reverse complement strand
ACGCACGATCAGGAAGAAGCCTTGACAATGTCGGACACGATTATGGTTATGTCGGACGGTATGATTCAGCAAATCGGCACGCCCGAAATGATTTATAACGAGCCGAAAAACACGTTTGTTGCCGACTTTATCGGCGAAAGCAATATTTTCTCGGGCGTTATGCCCAAAGACGGTCAGGTTCGTTTCTGCGGCAAGGCGTTTACCTGCTTGGACGGCGGTTTTGAAAAAGACGAGCCCGTAGACGTCGTTGTACGCCCCGAAGACGTTATAATTACTTCGCCCGAAAACGGCACGTTAAAAGGCAAAGTTACCTCCGTTATTTTCAAGGGTATCCATTATCAAATCCTTGTACAATGCGGACGATACGAGATCGAAATTCAGAGCACCACCACCCCCACCGTCGGCGAAACGGTTGGGCTGTGTGTGAAACCCGACGGTATTCACGTCATGAAAAAGATTTTCCGTGTCAATAAATTCTCGGGCGTCATCACCAAACGCAACACCGTAGAATTCGGCGACGGTGAGTTTGATTGCGACGTTACGCAGTTATATCCGGGAAGCTATCTGGACGAAGACGGATATTTGATCACCGCAAAGGGAGAAAAGCTCGATTTGACGGACACGGAAGTCAACGTCGAAGTCGGCTTGCACGATATTACCATGAGCGACAACTTAGACGAAGGCGGTGCACGCGGCAATATCATTTCCATGATTTACAAGAGCGAATATTACCGTTATATCGTCCGTACGGAAAACGAAGAAGATTACGTTTTGGCGTGCGAAGATACGTGGAACGAAAACGACTTAGTTAGCCTTTCGATTCCCAAAGATAAAATTAAGCTGACGCTGAAAGTTGCGGAAGGTGGTAAACAATGACGAAGAATAAACCCAAGTTGCACTTTTCGCGAAAGCTGCTTGCGATCCCCTACGGATTGTTTTTGGCGGTGTTCGTTCTCGTGCCTCTGCTTATCATTATTTATTATGCATTTACCGACGACGCGGGGAAATTTTCGTGGGACTACGTAAAATACTTTTTTAGCGAAAGCGGGGACAATTTTTGGGAGTTCTTTACTTCCCCCAACTTTAAAACAATTGGATTGAGCCTGTTTATCTCCCTTTCTAGCACGGTAGTTTGCCTTTTGATTGCATACCCCGTTGCATATATCATCGCAAAATCCAAGATAAAAAACAAATCCACGCTGCTTTTGTTATTTATCGTTCCTATGTGGGTAAATTTCGTTCTCCGTATCAACGCCTTGAAAGAGCTGTTACAATGGATTGGCATCTATAACCGTTCGAACGGTTGGAATATTTTTAACACCATTTTGGGTATGGTATACGATTTCCTGCCCTTTATGATCTTACCTATTTACACGACAATCATCAAAATAGATAACAGCTATTTGGAAGCGGCAAAAGATTTGGGCGCAACCGCACCGAGCGCTTTTGTTAAGGTTACTCTACCCCTGTCGAAGGCAGGAATTATGAGCGGCGTTTCTATGGTATTTTTACCGTCGATGACGAACTACGTTGTGTCGAACTATCTGACGTACAGTAACGTAAAGATCGTCGGGAAACTGATCGACGATTATTTCATGGGCGATTTGTGGCACGACGGCTCATTTATTGCCCTTGTGTTACTATTGTTTATGTTCTTAGTCACCTGGCTAACAGGCGGTTTTAAAGCAGATGAAATCACCGAAACGAGAGGTACTTCCTTATGGTAAAATTTAAAAGTATTCTCAAATGGTTTTTGATTGGGTTTGTACTGTTTTTCATCTATGCCCCTATTCTGTTTTTGACGATCAACAGCTTTAACGAGAGCGATATGATCCAGTCGGGATGGAAAGGGTTCAGCATGGCGCATTATAAATATTTCTTTGATTTTGACAACGAACCCATTCGCGTAGTTTTACAAACGATTGTACTTGCAATCGTCGTTGCTTTGTTATCAACCGTTCTCGGTACGATCGGCGCGATCGGTATCTTCTATTCGAAAAAGCGAGTAAACGGCATGCTTTCCGCTGTGAACCGTATTCCCGTTATCAACGCGGAAGTCGTAACGGCGATCTCGTTCGCCTTGTTTATTTCCTTTTTCGGAATTGATAAAAATACCTATATTCCTTTGATTGTTGGACAAATGATCCTCTGTACACCTTTCGTTTTGCTGTCCGTTATGCCAAAACTTCGACAGATGGATAACAATTTATACGAAGCGGCACTCGATCTTGGCGCAACTCCGACAAAGGCCTTGTTTTCGGTGATTATCCCGCAAATTTTACCAGGTATTATTTCAGGTTTTTTGCTTGCAATCACCTTATCCTTGGACGATTACGTCATCACGGCGTACACCAAGCCCGACAGCTTTAAAACGATTAGCACGCACATCTATGGTTTAAGCAAAAACAACCTTACCGGACCTACGATTAAGGCTGCGTATTGGGCGTTTACTGCGATCATTTTCTTCTTGATTGTGATCGTTGTTATTTCCGCAAACGTAATTAGCCACAAAAAAATAAGGAGTAAAAAGAGATGAGAAAAAAATTTTCCGCGGCGCTTGCCGTATGTTTACTCCTTTCTTCGGCAAGCTTTACCGCTTGCGGAATCCCCGGTTTGGGCAGTTTAAACGACAACGTTTTGCGGGTTGCAAGTTGGGACGAATATATCGATATGGGCGGTGAAGACGTTTACGACGAAGAATTTATGTCGTGGTACCAAGAAACGTTTAACATAGATTTAACCACCGCGCAGCCCCTTTACGAAGAATTTTTGGAGTGGTATCACAAAAATTATTCCTCGCATCCCGATTACCAAAAAGACTTTGCGGGCATTGAATATATCGCTTTGCAAGACAACGAAACCATGTATAATAAGATCAAAATGGGCGATAAATACGATCTTTTATGCCCGTCTGAATACATGGCACTCAAACTCAAAAACGAAGGAAAATTACAGCCTTTTAATGCGAATTTTTTAAATAAAAACGAGCCGTTAAATTATTACGCGCAAAACGTTTCCCCTTACGTTTCAGGGGTTATTAGCGACCCGAACGTGGATTTACAAGAATATCTTGCTGGCTATATGTGGGGTACGACGGGCTTTGTGTTCAATCCCGAAAAAATCTCGCCTAACACCATGAAGAGTTGGAATTGTATGACTTCGGCGGAATGTTCACGTAAGATTACCGCAAAAGATAACGCACGCGACTCCTATTTTATGGGGTTGGGCATGTACTACGAAACAAAATACGGGCAAACCGGCTTTCCTCAAGATAAATCGCTGAGCGATTTAATGAACGATACTTCCCTTGAAACAATCGATGGCGTTAGGGCTTGTCTGGAACAAATGCGTACAAACATTTACGGTTTGGAAACTGACGAAGCGAAAACGGATATGATTATGGGCTGGCTGGACGCGTCCTATCAATGGAGCGGCGACGCCGTATTTATCTTGGACGAAGCGGAAAGCGAAAGCGACTTAAAACTGCAATACAGTATCCCCAAAAGCGTTTCAAATATCTGGTTTGACGGCTGGGTAATGATGAAAGGCGCAAACGAACATATTTCCACCGCTTTTATCAATTTCTTGTCTTTACCCGAAAACGTCGTCCGTAATATGTATTATATCGGGTATACGAGTTGTATGGGTAGTGAACAGGTTTTTGAATACGTTGATTATACCTACGGCGACGAAAAAGGAGATACGACGTATGATTTATCCTATTTCTTTGGCGATGGATATGAACCGTTAACCGTGTCATCCGATCAACTTTCCCGTCAATTATTTGCACAATATCCCGACAAAAAAACAACCGAACGGCTTGTCGTTATGAAACCATTCGATAAAGAAGCTAACGAACGAGTTAATCGTATGTGGATAAACATCAAATAAAACTGCTGTAAAAACGATATAAAAAACTCCCCTTACGGAAATTTCGTAAAGGGAGTTTTTTGTTTGGTTGTATGTGTGACACAGGTATTATGTTTGACATAACACCGCTAAAATAAAGGGGTTGCGCGATTTCATTATGTCACGCATAGGTATTATATCTGACATAATACCTTGTTTTTAGGTTGTTACGCGTCTAATTCTTCTGACTCTATGCTTAGTGCGTCTTCCCCTGCTTTTTCGTGCGTTACGCCGAGCCTTTTGTATAAATCGACGCGTTCCTGCTCGGAATACGTTATTACCTTATATATGACGAATAATCCAACTAAAACGCTAACAATTATCATGGTAATCACCGTTCCCGTATCAAACGCAATGCCGTTACCTAAGCCGATGACACAACCATTGGCATTAAACGCACCAAATAACATACCGCAGAAATTATATACCCCATGCACAATCGCACAACAGAGAACGTTTTTGGTCTTTATTAAACAGAATGCAAACAAACCGCCCGTCAAAATGGAATACCCTATCTGCAACAGCGCGTCAACCGAAATGCCGTTTAAAATATGCATCATCCCAAACACGGTCGAAGACGCGACGTAGGTCAATAGAAAGCCTTTCTTGTTTTGCGGAAACATCCCCGCCAAAAGGCTGAATATCACTCCGCGAAAGATACACTCTTCAAAGAGCCCCACCGACAAGCAATAACCACCAAATAGAAGTATATCCGTCGGTTTATCGTATACAAGCTCCATTTTTCCGTTAAAATATGCGCTAAACTGAAAATTATCAATTGCAACAATAAAGCACGGGACTAAACACAGCCATTTTTGCGGTTTTCCAAATAGACGAACGTTTAAGCGTTGCATCAATAAAATCGCGGCTGCCGTCCCACAAAGCTGCTGTAATATCTTACAACGCATCGTCTTTTGTAGCGATCCGTTAAAACGTGCACAACAAATAATATCCAACGTCACCGTAACGCAGCAAAACGCCAAGATTAAGACAATTTGTATTATATTCCATATATTCTTTCGTTTGGTCGATTTCTGCACGATTTTACCCTGTTTTTACGCTTATTTTCTGCTCTTATTATAACATATTCGTCTATAAATTGCAACGATACAGCGACATAAAACTCTGTTTGTTGTGATAGAGCGCAGAAAAAGCCATTTGTAATGATACCCGCAAAAACCACTCGCTTATCTTAACCGTTTTATATAAACAGCACAAAAAAACGGCTCATCCATTAAAGGACAAGCCGCTCTTTTTAATTTAATACCTTAATTATTTAAGGATTTTCGTGATAACACCGGA
>JAZSJN010000183.1:0-4744 GCA_045534315.1 Candidatus Scatosoma sp. | reverse complement strand
CTCACAGAACGACATGGCTACGATCCGACTTAACAAATAACACGGGATAAAAAGTATGACCATTATAGACGGAAAGGCTCTTGCGGCGGAACTTCGCGCGGAGTTGAAAGAAAAAATTGAAAAAATGAACCGTAAACCCGGGCTCGCAGTCGTGATTGTCGGTGAAGATCCTGCGTCGCAAATATACGTTCGCAACAAGATCAAGGCTTGCGCGGAGCTTGGTATTCGCTCTTATTCTTACGAGTTACCCGAAACGACGTCTCAAACGGAGCTGGAAGGGCTTTTGGACAAGCTTGCGGTGGATAACGAAGTGGACGGTATTTTATTGCAAATGCCGTTACCGAAAAAGTTCAACGAAGATAGCGCGGTTGCGCATATTCCCTTTGAAAAGGACGTGGATGGGTTTACCGCCAAAAACCTTGGGTTGTTGTTGCAGCACAAAGAAGAAATCGTAGCTTGTACGCCGCTTGGGGTTATGAAAATGTTGGAAAAATACGTCATTGATCCTATGGGAAAACGCGCGGTGGTGTTAGGGCGTAGTGAAACGGTTGGTAAACCGATGGCAATGCTTCTCTTGAATGCGAACGCGACGGTTACCATATGCCATAGCCGTACGCAGAATTTTAAGGAAATTTGCAAACAAGCGGATATTTTGGTTGCGTCGGTCGGTAAGGCGAAATTCGTTACTGCGGACATGGTAAAAGACGGGGCTGTGGTCATTGATATAGGCATAAACCGCGACGAAAATGGAAAACTCTGCGGCGACGTAGATTTTGAAAACGTAAAAGAAAAAGCGTCGTATATCACGCCTGTACCCGGTGGGGTTGGACCGATGACGATCACGATGCTGATGTATAATACTTATTTAACAGCTTGTAAGGAGTAAAAGAAAATTGACCGACTTTGATTTTCGTTACAGGGAGTATTTAACACAATTTGAAGCGTATTTGGAAGAATACGCGGATAAATTACAGACAAAACCCGAGATTCTTGGGGAAAGTATGCGATACAGTTTGCAAAGTGGTGGAAAGCGTATTCGTCCCGTGCTGATGCTTGCATGTGCGGACGTGCTTGACGTTCCAAAAGAAGACGTGTTGCCCTTTGCGTTGGCGCTTGAAATGATTCACACCTATTCGCTGGTGCACGATGATTTACCGGCGATGAATAACGACGATTTCCGGCGTGGAAAGCCGTCAAATCACAAGAAATTCGGGGAAGCGAACGCGATTTTGGCAGGCGACGCCCTTTTAAACGAAGCGTATGCAATTTGCTTTACGCAATGTATGAAAGGGGAAAAGTATGCCTTAGCGTCCAGCTTTTTAAACGAATGTGCGGGAATACGCGGCATGATCGTCGGGCAATCCGCCGACGTGCATTTTTCGGAAAAAGGCGGGGACGTTTCCGAGGAAGATTTATTTTATATTTACGAACACAAGACAGGAAAATTATTGCTTGCGCCCGTTGCGATTGCCAGCATTTTGGCGGGCAATAAATCGTATTTATCGTTTGAAAGCTTTGGTAAGCTGCTTGGTAGACTCTTCCAAATGACGGACGATATTTTGGACGTTACGGGCAGCAGTCAAGAGCTTGGAAAAACGGCAGGAAAGGACGAAAAAGAAAACAAGCTGACTTGCGTAAAACTGTACGGTTTAGAAGGCGCGAAAGTACGCGCGGATATGTGCGCGCGCGTTTGTTACGGCGTTTTGGAAGGGATTGACGGCGACGTTTCGTTTTTACAGCAGCTGATCGATTATGTATTGTGTCGCACGAATTAAAAGGTATTTTTCCGATTTTATGCGACGTTTTAGACACATTGGAACGATTAAAAACGTTTTGTAGCGTGATTTGTGATTAGGGATAAGGCGAATAGGGGATCTATATGTCGATTTTGAAAACTTTAACCCCCGACGGGATAAAACACTATACGAAAAATCAATTGAACGTACTTTGCGATGAATTACGGGGTACGATTTACGATACGGTAATGCGTTGTGGCGGACATTTGGCGTCCAACCTTGGTTCGGTCGAATCGATTGTAGCCATGTTTCACGTCTTTGATTTTCCGAATGATAAAGTCGTTTTTGACGTTGGACATCAATGCTATCCGTATAAACTCATCAGCGGCAGAGCGGATCGATTTTCCACGCTCCGTCAAGCGGGCGGGATTTCGGGCTTTCCCAAACGCACGGAAAGCGAATACGATTGTTACGATACGGGACATGCCGGTACGTCCGTTTCCGCGGCGATCGGGTTGGCAAAAGCGCGGGATTTAAAGAAAGAAGAGCGGAACGTTATCGCATATATAGGCGACGGATCGTTCAATAACGGGCTGATTTACGAAGCTCTTAATTCTTTAAAAATTCTCGACACAAAAATTTTAATCGTGCTCAACGATAACGGGATGTCGATTTCGCCGACGGTTGGCGGTATGTACGACATTCTTTCACAGATAAAATCGGAAGAGAAAGCGGAAGGGATTCGTCTTTTAGAAAGCTTTGGTTTGACTTACGTTGGCGTAAAAAACGGCAATGATTTAGAAGAAATGCTCGACGCGATGGCGCAGGCAAAAGAGATGTTAAAAAGCGGCTCTGTTTTGCTCCATATTGCAACGAAAAAGGGCAAAGGTTACGAGTTTAGCGAAGAACACCCGACGAATACCCACGGCGTACCGCCCATCGGTTCGCCAAAAGATAAAGAATATTCGCAGGTTTTGGGCGAAAGTCTTTGCGCTTTAGCCGAGAAAAACCCTGATATTGCCGTAGTTTCCGCTGCAATGAAAGAAGCCTTGGGGTTAGGCGAATTTTTTGAAAAATACCCCGAAAGAGCTTTTGACGTGGGCATTTGCGAAGAGAATGCAGCAGTGCTTTGTGCGTCTATGGCAGCAGGTGGATTAAAGCCTTATTATGCAATTTATTCCACGTTTTTACAGCGTGCGTTTGACGAAATTATTCACGATGTTTGCGCGCAGGACATGCCAGTTACGTTCTGTATCGACCGAGCGGGGATTTCGGGGGCAGATGGGGAAACCCATCAGGGCGTTTTTGATCTTTCCTATCTTTCCTTGATCCCGAATTTGGCGATTGCAACACCAAAAGATACCGAAGAATTGGCAAAACTGATGGAGTTTAGCGCGACGTACGCGCATCCTTTGGCGATTCGTTATCCGCGCGCGGGGAGAGTACTATTTCAGACAGAAAACAAGCCGATCGAGCTTGGGAAATGGGAATATCTGCACAAAGCCAATACGGAAAAGTGCGAAAAAACGGAAAAAGTTACTGTTTTGGCGGCAGGGGAACGCTGTTTAATTTTAGCGACGAAAGTTTTAAAAGAACTACAAGCGGAAGGCTTGGATTTTGATATTGTGAACGCGCGATTTATTAAACCGTTGGACGTAGAATTTTTACAAAATGATGTTGGCGAATACGTAATCACAATGGAAGACAATGTTTTCAACGGTGGGTTTGGCGTTTTGGTTACAAACGAGCTGTTGCGTTTGAAAAAAGGCTGTAAAATCCAGAATTTTGCTTACCGTGACGAATTTATAAAACAAGGCGCTGTTGGGGCGTTACAGAGCGAATACGGGGTTGATTGGCAGGAAATCAAAGCGTATATCAAGAGTGTACTCGCATGAGAGCGGATAAATTTTTTGCTGAAAAATTCGGCTCTCGCACGAAAGCGGCGGAAGCGATTGAAAAGGGCTTGGTGTTATTGGATGGAAAGCCGATAAAAGCCAAGACGGAAATTGCCGACACAGACCAAATCACCTTTGTTCTTGCGCAAGAACAGTTTGTATCTAACGGCGGTTACAAGTTGGAAAAAGGGGTAAAAACCTTTGATTTTGACTGTAAAGACAAGATTTTTGCGGATATTGGAGCAAGTACGGGCGGTTTTACCGATTGCCTTTTGCAACGTGGCGCGAAAAAAGTCTATGCGATCGACGTCGGCGAGAGCTTATTGCACGAAAGCCTACTCTCTAACGAAAAAATCGTGCGGATGGAAAATACAAACGCGCGGTATTTAACGAAAGAAGATTTCCCCGACGATTTAGACGGGGTTGTAGCGGACGTCAGTTTCATATCCTTGCGTTTGATTTTTCCTGTAATCAAGGCGATTTTAAAAGATGACGGGCATGCGTTTGCATTGATAAAACCGCAATTTGAGTGCGAAAACAAGCATATCGGTAAAAGTGGGATTGTAACGCCCTCCGCACACGCCGAGATTGTGAAAAAAGTGCTTGGATATTTAAACGAAAGCGGTTTATATGCGCATGGGATTATAAATGCGCCCATTCGAAAAGGGAAAAATATTGAATATATTTTATATATTCGTCCGACTTGGCAAGGCGCAAAGCACGAAAAGGAAATAATCGATCAGGTAAAAGAACTCGTTAAGAAAAATTCCTGTGGGGAATTACAGTGAAAAATTTGAATAATACATATTAGGAGAACGCTATGAAGATAGGGGTTCTTGGTAAAATTTCGAAGATCAAAACGGTGGAAACGATGCAAGAAATCGTACGTTTTTTGCGCGATTGCGGACACGAAACCGTGGAATTTTCTTCCCATAAAGAAATAGACGGCGTAGACGTCGTTCTGGTTTTGGGCGGCGATGGAGCTATATTGCACGCGGCGGTTGTTGCCGCGCAAAAAACTATAAAAATCGTTGGCATCAACTACGGTCATTTGGGCTTTTTGACCGAATACGAAAAGGATGAACGCGAACAAGTAAAAGAACTGCTCTCTGC
>JAZSJN010000139.1:0-30610 GCA_045534315.1 Candidatus Scatosoma sp. | reverse complement strand
CATGGCTACGATCCGACTTATGCCGAACGGACGGGGATAACGGTTATTGGGAATTACATAGATAGGGCGTTGTCGGCAAGAACGGATAACCGTCCTGAATTTCGGCGTATGATAAAGGACAGCGCGAAAGGCTGTTTCGATGTCGTTCTTGTATGGAAGCTGGATAGATTTTCGCGTGATAGATACGACTCGGCGCATTATAAGCATCTTTTGAAGAAAAACGGTGTTAAAGTGGTTTCGGCAAAAGAGAATATCAGCGAAGGACCGGAAGGGATTATATTGGAATCTATGCTGGAAGGTATGGCAGAATACTATTCTGCGGAGCTTTCTGTGAAAGTAAAACGTGGTATGATGGAAAATGCATTAAAAGGCAAAGTAAACGGTGGATTGCCGCCTTACGGATATTACGTCGATAAAGACCATAAACTTTGTGTCAATGAAGAAACAGCGCCGATTGTTAAAGAGATTTTTAATATGTACGCCGACGGAAAGCTTGTAAGAGAAATTTTGGCATATTTGGAAGAGTGCGGACTTCGTACGACGAAAGGAAAACATTTTACGTTCAGCGTCTTGCAAAAAATGTTGAGCAGTCGTCGCTATTTAGGGGAGTATAAGTACGATGAAGTTGTTAGTCCCAATGCATTTCCTGCTATTGTAGACGAGGTGCTTTTTGAAAAAGTGCAAAGGCGTTTAGAGAAAAATAAATATGCAGCGGCGAGTGGCAAGGCAAAAGAAGAGTACCTTTTAACAACAAAGCTCTTTTGTGGTAAATGTGGAGCATATATGGTAGGGGAATCGGGTACGAGTAAAATGAAAACAACTCACCGCTATTATAAATGCGTAAATGCACGCAAGCACAAGTGTGACAAAAAGACTGTTCAAAAAGATTGGATAGAAGATTTAGCGATAGCAAAAGCCTTGGAAATAGTCAATAATCAAGAGATAGTAGCGTTTCTTGTTGATAGGCTGTTTGAGTTGCAGACGGCGGATAATCCACGTTTGCCGCAGTTAAAGACTCAAATGGCAGACGTTCAAAAAAAGATAGGGAATATTATCCAAGCAATTGAACAGGGGATTATATATGACTCCACGCGTGAACGGCAAAAGAGCGAGCTGGAAATTTCGATTTTAGAGGAACAGATAGAAAGACCAATCTTAACGCAAACGCAAATAAAATTTGCGATAGAAAAATTTAGAGAGCTTGATCTTCGTCAGGATGAAGACAAAAAGCGGTTGATTGACTGTTTTATTAACGCGATCTATTTATATGATGACAAAATAACGTTTGTTTTTAATTATAAGGACGGAACGAAAACAGTACTCTTATCAGAGTATGATTTTTTTGCCAAAGGTTCGGATACTAATTGCGCTGGGTCACCAGCAAAAAGGATAGGCAAAACGCCTATCCTTTTTTGCTGTATGTTCCCCGTGCGGGAAGTACGAAGAACACGTTGGTTCGCGCGAGGAGAAAACTCTGTTTTCGACGACGCTCTCCGAGAGGTCTCCGCTTGCGGAGTATCGGAGATACCCGTACGGGTCACCAGCAAATTCCTAAATCGAACATTGTTCGGTTTGGGGATTTTGCTTTTGGTGTCCGTAAGGGAATGATTAAAAATACATTTTTACAACAAATTTAATAAAAAACGGTGGTATTTCGCGAGCGGTTCAGCGCGAAACCACCGTTTTTTTTGGTCTTTAAGTCGGTAAATTTAGTAAGTTAAAGCGATGACGCCGAAACCTAAGCGCCGCAGGCGCGCGCGTATAGTCATCGTATAGTCATATAGTCAAGGTGTCGTCTTATACTCCCATGCAAGTGCAATTCGACAAAAATAGTTGTACTATAGAAAAACCGCCCGCAAAGCAATTTCGCTGATACGGATATCTGGATTTTCCAAATTATACACATGTACGCCATTGTGCTATTTATTGTGCTGGTCTTGACTTTTTATCTTTCCTATGATATAATTCTGTTAGAGAGATTCGGATATAATTAAAATTGTGATACAAGAATTTAATAGGAGATCTTCAATATGAATATTAATGATAACATTATAAAAAATGATGTAGACGCTGAAAATCAAACACACGAGAAAGTCAAAATTGTAGAGCACGAAAACGACTCGGCAAAACGCATTTTATTCTTGGGGAATTCTATTACCTTACATGAAACCAAACCGCAAATCGGTTGGAATGCAAATTGGGGTATGGCGGCAAGTTCGCAAGAAAAAGACTATGTGCATATCGTCCTCAATGCATTACGGGAGCGATATTCGGAAATCAGTTATGCTATTGTAAACGTAGGCGAGTGGGAACTTAATTATTGGAAAGACGATGTGATTGAAAAATTTAAACTCGCGCGAGATTTTAAAGCGGATATTATCATTTTTCGATTTGGGGAAAATATAAATCTGCAACACCTTGAAAAACATTCTCTTAGCTTTTATTTGAATAATTTTATGAAATATTTGAATATTAACGCGGAGAAAGTCATCGTAACAGATACTTTTTGGGAACATGGTTATATTTGTAATGCATTAAAATGCTTCGCCGAAAAAAATGGTTATACGTTCGTTGTTATATCCGATCTTGGCTACAACGACGAGAACAAGGCCTTGGGGTTGTTTGAAAATCCTTCCGTCGCCGCACATCCTGGGGATTTAGGAATGGAAAGAATAGCACAGAGAATTATAAATAAGCTATAAATAAGTTATAAATAGGCACTCTTTGATTCAAATAATAACGCACAAACAAAAAATAAACGAAGCCTGTGGAGTGTCATTTTTACTGTTTTCATGTCAAAAACGCATACAAATCTGTAAAAATACCATATTGCAAAAAGTATCCGTCGATGATACAATTTATATGTATAGGTATTGAAAAAAATACGGTGTGAGGAGGGGCAAGAGTGTTACATTATACAGCTGAACAAGAATTCAAGGACGATTCGCTGGTGGCGATAAAAAAAATATGCGATCGTAAAGATGAGGAAATACACGACCACGATTTCGTGGAAATTGTCTACATAATCGAGGGTACGGGTAGGCATTATATCAACGACGAAGAGTTCGTCATCAAGGCGGGGGATTTGCTGTTCGTGAACTACGGCTGCACACACGCTTTCTTGGTGGACGACCAGCTGGTTGCCTATAATCTGATGATTCGCGTCGATTATTTTATCAAAAACATGATTAAAGACAACAATTTATTTTATATGTTGGCTTTGACTTCTTTTGAAAAAATTCAGCACGAGCTCAACGACAAGAGTCCGCTCGTTTTCTTCGATTACAGTGAGCGGGACGAAATATTTAATCTTTTCCGCAATATTGAAACGGAGCTTTCGCAAGAAAAATTGGGGAAATCGTCGATTTTAGATTCGTATATAAATATTATTTTATGTAAAGTATTTCGCAAAATTTTCATGCAGAATACCCGTCAGGAACTGCTAATTCCGCAGGGAATTATTGATTATATTTCGGAGCATTTTAACGAAAAATTATCCCTTGGAGAACTATCACAAAAGTGTTTTTATAGCCCCGCCTATTTCAGTCGTTTGTTCAAAAAAACGTTCAATATGAGCTTTACAGATTACATTATGGATATCCGTCTGAAACATTGTTGCGAGCTGTTAAAAGACAGTGATTACACGATTGAAAAGATTATGGAAGAGTGTGGTTTTTTTGATAAAAACACCTTTTATGACCGCTTTAAAAACAAGTATGGATGCACGCCCAGCGAATATCGTGGTGTGTAAAAAAAGAAGATAAAAAACATAAAATTATAGGGCTTAAGCTGAAAAGAAAAATCGGCGTTAAGTCCTTTTTTTGTGTTTTTTTGAGCAAAAAACCATACAAGCTGGTAAAACTTCCATATTGCGTGCGCACGTATAGATATGATATAATTTTTACAGAAATACCACGAGCGATATGCACTAGAAAAATTTTTTTGCGTATGGCAATAAAGCGAAAATAAAAAACAGAGGTGACTGTATGAAGAAAAATGCTAAAAGAGTAATTGCGATGAGCGCGGCTTTGATGCTTTTGATGGGCACAACGGCGAGCTGCGGTGGCGCTGGCGGCGGTAGCAGTAATGGTCAAGCTACGCTGTACGTGTACAGCTTTACAAGCGGTTTCGGTTCGCAATGGCTTACCAACTTGATTGCCGACTTTGAAGAAGAACATAAGAATACGGAAATCAATGGTAAAATGGGTATTAACGTAGAACCCGTTACGGACAAGAAAGACGTTGACGCAGCAACGATGCGCGGGCGCGACGAAGTGATTTATTTCTTGGAACAGAAAGACTATTACGAATTGGTTGGCAGTGGTTACGTTGCCGATATATCCGACGCAGTTACGAAACCCAATCCTTACGACGCGGGAGGCAAGACGTTGGAAAGCAAAATGTTCGAAGACCAAAGAACCTATTTTGCCCGCGAGGTAAACGGTAAAACGTGCTATTATGCGTATCCGCACTATTTCACGAGTTTCGGTATAACGTACGACGTGGAGCTCTTTGATGAAAAGGGCTATTATTTGGCGGAAGGATATGACCCTACTGGCGATCTTCAATACGTATGCATTGGACAGAACGATTGGGATAAAACGGCAGGGCCCGACGGTGAAAAAGGGAACGATGACGACGGTTTACCCGCAACGTACGAGGAGTTTTTGCTGCTTTGCGACTATATCGCAACGAAAGGCAATGATAATCCTTTGCTTTGGTCCGGTGAACATAGAAATGCATATTTGACGCACTTTATGAATGCGTTGGCAACAGATTTTGAGGGATATGAGCAGATGCGTTTGAATTTCACGTTCAACGGCGAAGCGAAAAATCTCGGCGTTGCAAAGGACGGGGTATTTGTGGAAGACGCGGAAAATACCTTCATTGACGGCTCAAACGGTGCAGAGCTTGCACGTCAAGCAGGTAAATACTACGCGATGGATTTGTATGCGGATTTGTACAAAAAGGAATACGTCGGCGGCGACGCTTATGAAGAAACTCTTTTTGGTAGTTATTCACATTTGTCGGCACAACGAGATTTCCTTTCGCTTGCAGGGGATAGGAACGGTAAGAGACACGCAATGCTTTTGGACGGAAGCTGGTGGCACGAGGAGGCAACGGGTGTATTTAACGAATTTGGTGATTACGAAAACGGTAAATACAATGAAAAGAACAGAAAGGTAGGCTGGATGCCATTGCCGAAGTCGACGAAGAGCGAAAACACGAAATCTACGCTTTACGACATTATGTACCCCTTGCTCCTGATGAAAAACGGCTTGGATACAAATAGTTGGCAATACAAGTATGCGATTGATTTTATTCAATTTGCAAACAGCGACGAACAGCTTGCAAAGTTCACGCAGCTTACGGGTTGCACGAAAGCGTTGAATTACAGCTTAACCAGTCAGCAGTACGAAGACTTGTCCTATTTCGGTAAGTCCTATTATGATATTTACAAGGCATCGGATATCGTATTCCCTTATGCGAAGAACGATTTGTTCGGTGGTAACCAAGCAACATTTAAGGAAATTGATAATACTGGTGCGGGTAGCCCCTTGTATAAATCGACTGATTATGCGACCTATTTTACGGCGGCGCTTGAAAACGGACACTCGGCAGAAGGTTATTTTAACGGAATGTATGAATATTTCAGTAGCCTTTCGATTTGGAAAAAAGTAATTTAAGGAAAACCTATGTTAAAGAACTTAAAAGCAAAAAACAGGGGAAAGAACAATAGGATGCAGCGTGGGAGCAACGTCTTTTACGCTGCTCTTATGGCTTTTCCCATTATACAATTTTTGATTTTTTATATCGGAGTGAATTTTCGTTCTTTTGGTTACGCGTTTATGCATTTTGACGTAAAAGACGGCGTTGCCACCTCGGAGATTTCCTTGAAACCGATTTTGAATTGGTTTAAAAATTCCACCGAATTTAAGATGCTGTTAGACACGGCGAAAAATTCGTTGTTATATTATGGGATTACGCTTTGCGTAAGCATCCCTTTGGGTTTGCTTTTCGCGTATTACATATTCAAAAAAATGCCCCTTTCGAAAATGTTCAGGGTATTTTTATTTATCCCGTCCATTATTCCTGCGGCGGCGTTTGTCTTAACCTTTAAGAGCGTGTTTGAGGTTGCTGCGACCGAAGTGTTCGACACGAACGCATTCCTTTTTAACAGGCATCAATTTGCGTATATTGTCTTTTATAATTTGTATATCAGTTTCGGTACGTCCGTATTGATGTACGCCAATAAAATGTTTGATATTTCCCCCGAAATTATTGAAGCGGGGAAGTTGGACGGTGCGACAGGTATTAAAGAATTTTGGTATATCGTATTGCCCATGAGTTTCTCGACTCTTTCCGTCTTTTTGGTGACTGGAGTTGCGACGATTTTTACCAATCACTATAATTTGGTGCTTTTTAAGCCTTACCCCGATATGTGGTCGTTAGGTCATTTGTTATATATTAGGACGGGGGATAGTCGTATGGGTAAGGCAGCTTTGCCTCCTGTTGCGGCACTTGGTTTTATCTTGACATTGGTTGCAATTCCGCTTACGTTTGCAGTAAAGAGATTGCTCGAAAAATTCGGGCCGTCGGAAGATTGAAGGGGGAAAAGAAATGAAAACTTCTCATGAAACGAAAAATAAATTTTCCCCGTTGACGATTCTCTTGCTCATCATACTGTCGCTGTACGTGCTTTTTATGTTCGTTATGCTTTTTTGGGCGCTTTTAACCGGTTCGAAAGCCTATTCGGGGGATTATGCGCCTTCGGTGTTGATTCCTGGCGGCAAGCCCAATCTTATCGGGTGGCCTAAGAAGTTCAAGCTGTTTGACAATATTAAGCTTGTCAATGGTATTTTTCCAGAAGTAACTTTGGTAAAATCCGCATGGTACACGCTGTTATATGCGGGTGGCTGTGCCCTTGTGAAGGCTTTGGTTACTTGCGTCGTTGCCTATCTTTGTGCACGCTATAACAACTGGTTTTCACAGGTTGTTTATATTACCGTTATTGTAACGATGATTGTGCCCGTAGTCGGTAGCCAAGCGGCGGAAATCCAAATGGCGAAGGATTTGCGATTTTATAACAAGATTTGGGGTATGTGGCTTATGCGCGCGAACTTCCTTGGTATGTATTTCTTGGTATTCTACGCAACGTTTAAGTCCATGCCGATAGGGTATTACGAAGCGGCTCGCATTGACGGTGCGAACGATATGCAGGTAATGTGCCGTATCGCTATGCCGCTCGTAAAATATACCTTTTGGTCGATTTTCTTAATTGTTTTCATCGAGTATTGGAACGACTATTTGGTGCCTAACTATTTCTTGGAAGATTATCCCACCTTATCGTTGCTTTTGTATTGGCAATCTATTAACCAAGTAAACCAAGACGGAGGGATGGATTATTCGGTACCGCCGTATTTGATGTCGACGGTACTGGTGGTTGTCGTTCCCGTTATCGTACTTTTTTCGATATTTAGTAAGAGATTGATGGGGAATTTGTCCGTGGGCGGATTAAAAGGCTAAATTTACGACAAGGAGCGTAAAATGAACAAACAAATTTTGAAAACAAAAAAATTTTTTATTCTTGTGCCGTTAGTATTGGCGAGCCTTATTTTCCTTTTGCTTGGTTCGCTTGGTTTGGCAAAGAATCGTATCCCCCAAGCCGATGCGGTATCGCCGGCGAAAATTTCCAAGGAAATCGAGAGCGAATACGCATTCGGGGATAAGTTTGTATTGCCCGCTTGCACCTTTGAAAAAGACGGTCAAAGCGTGGAAGGGATAGCCTCGTTGCAATTCCCCGACGGTACGCAAAGCAATAAGACGGAGGTTACGCTTAATCAAAGTGGACGCTACGTTTTGAGATATATTGCAACAATCGCAGGGAAAGTTTATACGCAGGAATATACGTTTAACGTCTTTGGAAGACTTGCGTCCTATGAAAGCGATAAAACGACGATGGAATACGGTGCATGTACGGCTTTGGGCGCAAATTCTACGGGATTGAACGTAAGAATTGCCAACGGGGATTCGCTCACGTTTAACCACGTATTCGAAATGAATGAGCTTACGATGGCTACGAAACTCTTGGAAGGTTTTATAGTTCCCGACGTACAAGGCACGGCGGATTTTTCGAGAATGGTTTTCACCTTCACGGACGTAGAAAATCCTTCCGTGCAGCTCGTATATTACGGGAATTTTCATAACGACGTCAATGCATACGGCTTGACTTTTTTCACTGCGGCGGGGAACGGGCAGGTGCATTGTGGTTTGGAACACGTAGGAAAGTTACACGTTGGCTCTACGCTCGGGTGCATGGTGCCGCATAGCTTTATGTCGATGGATACGGGTTTGTATTACGGCGCGCAAAAGCCTATGCCTGCCGCACCCGATGCAAAAACTTTCTGTATCAGCTACGATAGCAAAACGAATCAGGCTTGGGCGGGCGGTAAAATCGTTTCCGACTTGGATGACAGCAACTATTATGATTCCCTTTGGTTTGGATTCCCGAGTGGAAAGGCGAAATTGACGATTAGCGCGCTCAATTATAACTCCGCAACGGCAAACATGTGCTTTACGAGCATTTTGGGCGTTGATTTGTCCGCGGAAAACTTTATCGATAAAGGATTACCCGTGATTACGGTTGACACTGATTACGAAATGATGCCCGACGGTGTTGTAGGGAAAAATTATCCCGTGCCTACGGCAAGCGCGATGGACCAAGTGAGCGGCAAATGCGACGTAAACGTTTCCGTTTGGTATAATTACGGAGATGCCAATCAAAAGATGTTGGACGTTGTAAACGGAAAGTTTGCTGTGGAAAAAGTCGGCGTGTACGCGATTGTATACGAGGCGCAGGATTATAGCGGTAACGTGGCGAGAGAGGTGCTTTGGTTGCGCGCAAAATTGAGTAACTACATCCCCAAGCTTACGGTTTCGATTGACGAAGCGTATGAAACGACAAAGACGGTCGGTATGTTTTACGAGTTGCCTGAAGTCTTTGTAGACGGCGGTAGTGGCAACAAAGCAATCTTCTATGAAATCAAAAAAGGTCAAACAGTCTGTGATATTGTAAACGGCGTGTTTTGCTTGGATGAAGAAGGGGAATGGACCTTGACCTGCAAAGCAATCGACTACGTGGGCAACGTCGCTGTAGAGACGATTACGCTAAACGGTGAAATCAGCGATAAGCCCGTTATGTTGGAAACGCCGAATTTCCCCATAGCGTATATTTCGGGCAGAGTTTACGAATTGCCCACCCTCACCGTGTACGATTATTCGTCTGGCTCAAAAGTGGAAAAGGATTGCTCGATTAGCGTTGAATACGCAGGCGAAGAGAATACGTATAAAGCAGGGGATTCGTTCACGCCCGTTGTGGAAACGAGCGGCGAGCCTCTGAAAATAATATATTCTTGCGACGGGGAAACGGTGGTGGAAAAGGAAGTGCCCGTTATCATTGTGTTTGGAAAAGAGCGCGTTCCCGGCGCAACGGAAAGATATCAAGACGTTATCAGATTAGAAGAATATTTTTATACGGAAGACGGCTTTACCTTTACGAACGATACGCCGCTATCCAACGCACGTGGATTGATGATTCAAGCCAATCAAGCGATGGAAAACGCTACGCTTTCCTTTATCAATCCGCAGATGGCAAATGCCTTTTCGTTGGAATTTTTTACCGTACCGAACGAATCTAAATTTTCGAAAATACAGCTTGTCCTTACCGACAGCGTTGATTCGTCCGTTTCCGTAACGGCAACGTTGCAAAAGGACGAAGGACAAACGTTGTTGACGCTTGGCGATACGTCGATTTCGTTATTGCTCGATTTTGATGCCGCGACACCTACGAGTTTTAACGTCGGGTTTGCAAGCGGAAAATTCGTTGTAAACTCCACGACGTATGTTGCGGTGAGCAAGACGGATGCAGGGGAAGCGTTTATCGGTTTCCCGTCTGGAAAAATCAATTTTGCAATCGTGCTTTCCGACGTGGAAGAAGGCGGTTCTTTGTTCTTGAATAAGATTTGTGGTATCAACGTCAACAACAAGCAAGACAATTCCCGTCCTATGATTTCGACAATGAATTCGATTGAAAAGAACGTCTTTAAGGACAGTATTTATACTTTCCAAAAAATGGTCGTTTGCGACGTACTGTGTCCCAACGTAAGCGCGACGCTGACGGTGGTTTCGCCGAGTGGCGCAGCCGTGACAAGCACGGACGGCGTTACGTTAAGCGGAGCGGATGCATTGCGAGCATATGACGTGCTTATGACGGAATACGGCAATTATCAAGTTACCGTACAGGCAAAAGAAAGCGAGGGCTGGAAATATACCAACCAAGCGTATTACACGTACACGATTACCGTAGTGGACGGCGAAGCTCCGACGATTGTTTTTGAAAGTGATTTTAATACGAAGTTGTCCGTGGGCGGCGTTTTGGAAATTCCGAAATATTCGGTTTCCGATAATCATACGGCGGCGGAAAACATCACCGTGATGATTACGGTTACGAACCCGAAAGGGCTTCCGATTTATCTTTATAATGAAGAAAGAGCTGTTCGGTGCGAATATGCTGGAAATTATAGAATAACAATTCTCGTACTCGATGAAATGGGCAATTTGACGACCTTTGAAACGAGTGTTACGGTAAGCGAGGGCTAAGTATGAAAAAAATGAAAAAATTAGCATTGGTAGTTCTTGGTTGCGTGATGGCACTCTCGGGTGTTTCCTGCAAAAAAGGCGGCTCAAATCTGCAAAGCATAGAAGACTACACGATTCATTACGTTGAGGGTACGTTGCACAAAGTCAACGTATCGGATGGGCAAACGCCTTTCGTTGTCAACGGTCAAACGGACTATGAAATTTTCGTGGATTTATCGAATCCGACAATAAAATCGGCAATCAATAAGTCGGCGGGGTTTGTTGCAGAGCACGTAGAAAATGCGACGGGCGCGAAATTGGCGATTAACACGGAAAAGCCCGAAGGCTTATCTAAAAACGACTATGCAATTGTTTACGGTTATCCCGATTTATTTGCGAGTTTGGGATTGACGATGCCGAGCGACGATATCGGTACGACGGGGTATTATATCAAAACGTGCGGAAACGTGGTGTTTCTGCAAGCAAATGGCGGCGACGGATACCGTATGGCAGGGCTTGCGTTCTTGCGTGAAGTGCTTGGGTACGATATGATTACCGAAGATTGCGTCACGTACGACAGAAATGCGACCAAAATGCCGATTATGGACATTGTAGAACGCCCTGATTTCGACTATCGACAAATCCAAAATAGCTATACGACAATAGAAATTTACGGTACGGGCATGCATTCGCACAGCGATATTTGGATTCCCATCAACGGCTGGGATATGCACAACACGCTGTATTACCTTCCCAAGGAGGTTTACGGGGATTTACATCCAGAATGGTACCGCGCTGACTTCCAGCAGGTTTGCTATACTGCGCACGGGGTTGCAGATAAATACGAGCTGATGCTGGAAACGGTTTTCGACGTAATTAAAACGCGTATGGCGGAATGTCCTACGCTCGAAAATATATCGTTTAGCGCGATGGACGGTACGGGGCAGGATACCTGTATGTGCGAAACTTGTCTTTTGTATAAAAACTTATATGGTACACCCGCGGCGACTTGTATTTATTTTATGAATGATTTGAACAAGCTCGTGCAAGCGCACATTGCGGAAAATGAACCAGGCAGAATTATGAACTTGACCTTTTTTGCCTATCACGACGCTGAGCCCGCGCCCGTAGAAAGAAAGAAGATTACGGACGAATATGGCAACTTGATTTGGGGGGATCCGATTGCGGACGAAAACGGTCAGTTTCAACCGTTAAAGCGTTATGCGCTAGATGAAAAGAGGGATTTTATCAAGGATGCCAACGGCAACTACGTCTATGAAACGGACGAAAACGGGGACTACGTATATTTGAAGTGTGATGAGCACGTATATCCGTGGCTTGCGCCGATTTATTCTAAGTTCACGTCGTCTTTTTACGACCCGATTAATCAAACGTACGCAAACAACGTGGCTTCGTGGTATGCGGTAAGCTCAAACGTTTACGTATGGATATACGGTACGAACTTCTCGTACTATATGTATCCGTACAACACGTGGAGCGTTGCGCCCGAGACCTACCGTTATTTGCGCGAATGTGGAGTAAAATACGTGTGGAATCAAGCGCAGGAACGAAACCAATCGACAGCGTTTACCGATTTGAAGGACTATATCGACAGTAAATTTCTGTTTGACGTAAATGCCGATTACGCGCAAGTGTTGGATGATTATTTCAATAACTATTTCTTGGAAGCCGCGACGGAAATGCGCAGCTTATTTGAGCTGATTCAAGCGCGTAGCGCATATTTGGAAGAAACCGTTCCAACGATTTCAGGCGGTATTTATGATGAAATCGGGGAAGCGGAGTATTGGCCGAGATTGCTTCTGGAAGAAATGATAGGAAAGATTGATAGAGCGTATAAGGCGGTAGAGAAATACAAGGCGACGAATCCCGAGTTATATGCAAATTTAGTAAAACGCATTAAAAAGGAAAGTATCTTCCCTCGTTACGCGCTTTGTACGCATTTTGGTAATTATTATTCGAATATCCAAGAAATTCGTGCAAAATTCCGCGACGATTGGAACGAATTGGGGTTCTCGATTTACAAAGAAGCCAACGGCGATATGCAAGCTGTATTCAATAGCTGGGGAATCTAAAACAATCATATCATTTAGGAACAATGGAAAGGAGAGGTACATGAAAGACTATATTACACCGATTATAAGACTACTTATTTACGAGGAATCCGACGTGCTTACCGCGTCGGTGGGAACGGAAAACGACAATAACTACAGCGATATTGATTGGAATGTTTAAGAGGAGGCGAAAAATGAGAACGAAGAAAATGAGAAACGTTTTATTGTGGATCGCGAGTATATTCCTGTTTGTTGTTTTGGCTGGCATATGCTTGGTGGAATCTATGCAAAAGAAGAGTGCGCGTGCCGCAGAGGCAGAGGTTTGGCAAACTGGCGTCTTTGAAATGAACGACGGTGTTTCCCTGCGTTTTAGTGATGAGAACGGCTTGCGTTTTATTGTAAAAATGGACGAAGACGTAGCGAACTTTGTGACAACCACCGAAGAAGCGGAAATGGGTTTCATCATTGCGCCCGAATCGCTTATGATTAAAGCCAATGGCGATTATATCAATATGGCGCAGAAAATTGGCGGTGCAATCGATAAAAATAAGATTTATCAAGAGGGAGACTACTATCAAGCAAACGCCTGTATTACGGGCGTAAAATACAATAATTTTGAGCTTGATTTCGTAGCTGTTGCTTACATTCAATATGGCGGTAAAATCCGTTACACGGAATATAATAACAAAGCTAAGCTCAATATGTACGATCTCGTTAATATGGCATTCTTGAACGGCTATGCGGAAGCAATTCAGGAGTTTAGCTATTTGAAAGTAAGCGATGAGATTGGTTGGTACGGCTCTGATAAATTTCCGATTGTAGTAGAAAATACGGACGAATATAACGCGCTTGTAGAGGTTGTAAACAAGACAGAAATTGACCTTGAAAATAATTACGTGGTCGTTGAAAACAATGCAACGACGAACGAACGTTTTACGGATGAAACGCCTATTATTATGTCGGCGGCGGTTGATAGGCTCAATAAATTGATTGAAAATCTTCCGGATTCCGTAACGATGCCTGATGCAATCGGTCAAATCGGCAGAATCCGTGACGCAGAAGAACAGTATGAGGAGCTTTCGGCGGCAGAGAAGTTGGAAGTGGAAAATTATGCGAAGGTAGAAACTCTTCTGGAATCGATTCACGGTTATGACCGCGTGTATAAAAACGACGCGACGGATGGCACGGTAATTCCTTCGTACGTACCCGGCGGGTTTAGTTCTGCGATTGGCGGTAGTGCAACGACGAGAACGGATGACCTTTACGGCAACGTATTGACAGTTGAGTCGGATGCAAGCGGCAGAGCAGCATTACATATTCAAAATTTCCCCAGCGTAAGCCAATATAGCAAAGTATATTTCTATGTAAAGAGCAGCGTTGGTTGTGATATTTATCTTTCCGACGGTATCACGAACGACGGTTGGGGCGAAAATTGGAAGAATACGTGGTCAACCAGCGGGTTCTGGTGCAATGCAAATACTTGGAGATTGATAGAAATTGACGTAGCGAACGACGGTTACATTGGTACGAATTTTGCGCTTGGTTTTAGAACGAGTACGACGGGCTTTACCTTTGAAATCAGCGATTTCTACGGATACACGGACGCAGCGCCGCAAGACACGACGCTTACGTTCGGCACGCAAACGGACAGCGGCGAAACCAACGAATACGGCAAAATTTATAATATTTCCCGCGAGCAATGGTATATCGACAATAATAACGTAAATACAATCGGTACGTTGCAGGCGAATAAGCTTGCCAACGCATTGCCCAGTGGTTATGAAAATTTCTATTTCTGGATGTACAATGGTACGGGTACGGAATATAATTTCCATTTGGCGGGCGACGTAAGCGGTGCGTGGACGGACTCTGCGGATTCCGTTGCCTTGAAAGTAGGCGAATGGACGAAAGTTACGATTTCGGCAGAAGATATTGCGCTGAATAAGAATGGTCAATGGTACGTATATATCTTGGGCGGCGACGGTGCTGGTGCAGCAAAGGACGGCTGGAAGATTTCGACGATTTATGCAGGTCCTTACGAAGAATACAGCTACACGGACCATGCGGACGTGAAGAATGTAATCGCTTTGATTAACGCGATTCCCGAATCCTTAACGATGAACGACGTGGCGACGATTGAAAAGGCGCGTGCGGCTTACGATAATTTGTTGAGCAGCCAGCAAGCACTTGTTACAAACGTTGCAAAATTGACAAACGCAGAAACATTTATCGTAGAGAACGAAAAGGCAAGCGAAGTTATCGCGATGATTGACGCTATCAATCCCAGGGCGGTAGAAAAATCGGCGGTGGAAGCGGCTCGTGCGGCTTACGATAACTTAACGGATACGGCAAAGACGTATGTAACGAATATTGCAGCCTTGGAGGAATACGAAGCACAGTTGAGCGCAGAAAGTGAAGTGCAAGCCGCGGCAAATATCGTAATTTCTAAGATTACCGCCCTTCCCGATGAAGTTGTTATGCCCGATCATCTTGTGTTCGTTTCTAGAATTGAGGCTGCTCGAGATGCATATAACGCGCTTTCCGACGAAGGAAAAGAATTGGTTACTAACTACGCTAAACTGAGAACGTTGGTTTCTGCAATTAGAGGCTATGAAACGGTACACGTTCAAACGCTGGATGGTGTAAACGTTATTCCTTCGCACGTTCCGAATTATACGTCTACAATCGGCGGTACGGCGTCTATGGGTTACGACAGTTATTACGGCGATTATTTGCGAGTAACCCCCAATGCAGGCGGTAAAGTGGCAATTCAATTCATCAATTTCCCTGACGTAAGTGAATATTCCAAGATTTACTTTAATATCCGCGTGGTCGGTGCGTCTTGTGACCTTTATCTTTCCGACGGTATTACCAACGACGGTTGGGGCGACAACTGGCATAATACGTGGAGTATGGATGGTTTCTGGGTGAACAATGGTAACTGGATTCAAAAAGAAATTGCGGTTTCTACGGGCATCTTCTCGTCGAGTTGGGCGCTCGGTTTAAGAACGAATACGACGGGCGTTTCCTTTGAAATTACCAATATCGTCGGGGTTAAACTTGACCTTGGCGAAAAGACGAGTACGTCGTTCGGTAATATATCAGATACAGGTACGAAGAACGAATACGGCACAGTGTATGATTTTACGCAAGGTTGGTCGAGCGACACCGACTTGGGTGCATTCAATATCGGTATCTTAAAAGCCGCGCTTAATGAGGGACATGATTCCTTACATTTCTACATTTATAATCCTCAAGCAAATGACGTTGTTTTCTATTTTAATGAAAATGAAACGTGGATTCAAACGGAAGTAGCAACGTTAACGGCACAAGCTTGGACGGAAGTTGTCATCACACCTGAATTAATTACGGCAAATGAAACGTATTTGTTGTACGTTTGCGTAAAGAGTGGGGCAAACGCTTCCGGTTGGCAAATTTCTCCGATTTATTCGTTCAGCTCGGGCGATTTGATTGCGCAAGTACAAGCGCGTATCGATACCTTAAACGAGAATAGTTCTAAAGCGGCAATTGACGCGGCGCGTCAGGCGTATGAAGAGCTTCTCGAAGCGGAAAAGCTTCTCGTTAATATTGAAAAGTTGATTACCCGCGAAACGGCGTTGTATGGCGATATGGCAGAAAATGCTCCGTTTATCGTGGGCGGTGGCACTAGCTATAAGATTTTGTACAATGCAGAGGCTAAAGAAGCGGCTGTCTTCCTGCAAGAAAAAATAGAGGTGATAACGGGAGTTAACGTAGAGTTGGTATCCATCAATTCTTCAGCGGTTGACAAATACAGATACGCAATCATGTTCTGTGATCGTACTTTGGCGACGGATGTGATTGGTACAGGGGCGAATATTACGGCTTGGTCGGGTTATGCCATTAGAAGACCGGCAAGAGCGGTATTTATCGAAGCAAATAGCGCGGACGGCTACCGTATGGCGGCGTTGGCGTTCTTGCGCGAAATGTACGGCTACGATATGATTAGTGAAGATTGCGTAGTTTACGGCGACCGTTTGGATTCTTTCCCTGCGTTTGATTTGGTTGAAAATCCCTCGTTTGATTATCGTCAACAACAAACGTATATGACAGATGACGAAGTGCTGAGTATGGGCTTGCAATCGCACACGGATATTTGGATTCACTCCAATCAAGGTTGGGATATGCACAATGCGCTGCATTATCTTCCCGTAGCGACTTACGGTACTTCTCACTCGAATTGGTATACGTCGGATAAGACGCAAATTTGTCCTACGGCAGGCGGAAATTCGGCAGAATTTGCAGCGATGGTAGATGCAATCGTTGCGAATATGATGGTGCAAATCAATGCGCAACCGAATAAAGAGAATATTTCTTTCTCGATTATGGATAGTGCAGGCGGCGACGATTGTACGTGTGCGCGTTGTACGCTGTATGATACGTTGTACGGCGAGGGCGGTTTCTCGGCGGCTTGGATTGATTTGATGAACGCGATTAATGCGAAGATTCAGGTGCAAATCGGCGATAGAAAGTTGAATATCGCATTCTTGGCATACCGCTCGACGGAAAATGCACCTGCAAGTATCAATGCAAACGGTGAAGTTACGTTGATGAAACGTTATCAAATCAACGACGACGGTAGTTACACGCAGACGAGTGAAGATCTTAAATGTGACGACGGCGTTATGGTATGGCTTGCACCAATCGACGGCAAGTATGCAGAAAACTTCAATCATACGGACAATGCGGATACGCTTGCTTTAATTAAGAAGTGGTGCGCGCTCTCGGATGACGTATATCTTTGGATGTATGGTACAAACTTCAAAAATTATCTGTATCCCTATAACACGTGGCAGGCATCTGCGGAAAACTACAAGATTTTGGCGGAGCTTGGCGTAAAGGGCGCTTGGAGCCAGAGCAATGAAACGGAAGCGACGGCGTTTAGCGATTTGAAGGCGTATATCGACTCTAAATTCATGCTCAACGCCAATGCGGATTATGAAACGGTTTTGAATACTTACTTCACCAACTACTTCGGAGCAGGCGCAGAAAAAATGCGTTCGATGTTCGATGCAATCGTTGCAAAATGTGAAGAAATCGAAGCAAACTACGACGGTTTGGGACGCGGTATTTACGACGAAATCGAAAATGTGAACGGTTTCCTTGGGATTGGTTCAAAGACGTATTGGTCGAAAGATTGGCTGAACTCGCTTGTAACGCTTTGCGACGAAGCGAAAGCTTTGGTCGATGCGGATACAAATCTTACGGAAGAGCAAAAGACGGCGATTAAAAATAGAATCACCAAGGAAAGCTTGTTCCCCCGTTACGTGCTTTGCACTTCGTTTGCATCGAGCTATTCGAATAGTAATAAGAAAGCGATGCGTCAAGCGTTTAAGGCGGACGCGACGGTGCTTGGGCTTACGCTCTATAAAGAAGCAAACGGTTTATTGTCCGATTTGTATAATGATTGGGGCGTTTAATTGAAAAACAAAATAAAAAGAGGTCTAAATGAAAAACAAACATCTTGTTTTGTTGACAATTTTATCAGCATTATGCTTTGTAGGTTGCTCCAAAGCCAAGGGGCAACCTCAAGGCGATAGCACGGGCAGTTACGATTTGCCTGCCTCGTCGGAAGATATTGTAGAAGTAGTGCCTGGCGCGCCTGTGGTTTCGGTAAATCAAGAATCTGTTACCATTTGCGTAGGCGAAAGCTACACACTTAAAGCGTCGGCTGAAAATATCGACGAACCCGTTTTCGTGTGGTCGATTGATGGGGACTCCTCCTTGGACGTAGTTTCTGTTGCACAAATGGGGAATACGGCGGTCATTACAGCGCTTGCCGAAGGACAAACCAAGCTTGTGGCTTCTGTGGAACGGGATGGGCATGTCTATTTTAAGACTGTCCAAGTTACCGTCAAGCAAGATAGTGAAGTAAGCTTGGTTGTCAGTGAAAATATCGGTTTTAACCAAAACGGATACAAAGTCGATTTATCCACGCTTTCTACGGAAAACGGCGACGTGACAAATGTACTTGCAACTTTGACGGCATACAAAAACAATAAGATTGCAATTGCGAAAAATATAAGATGGGAAAGCCAAGATACTTCTATTGCGGCGGTGGAAGGAAATACCTTCCGTTCTGTAAGCGAAGGACAGACGAAAATTATCGGTTCTTGCGAAGTGGACGGCAAGCCTTATAGCGTGGAAATTGCGGTCAACGTTTACCGCCCGACGATTGTGTTGGACGAAAGCTTTGTTGTAGAAGTGGAAAATCTTGCAAGCTTTGAGCTTGCGTCGGATATTAAGGGCGTATCGAGAGGGGTTACCTACAACGGCGCAAGCGTCGGTTCGTTCGACGTGCAGAAAAAACTCGTTACCTTACAAAAAAGCGCGTTGCCGACGACAGCGGCGGATATGGGTGAAAACTGTCCTTTCTTCGTGGAAACGAATTTGGCAAAATACGAAATTAGCGTAGCTCTTTATACAAAGATTTTATATACGAAAGAGGATTTTGACAGTTTTGCTACTCTTTCCAAACAAGCTTGCTCGGATAATGCGGCGATTTGGGACGGATATTTCGTTTTAGGGGAGGATATTGCCTATAACGGTTTATTCCAATCCAAAGTAGCGGATATAGATTCGCTGTGGGCGGCAGTAGAAGGGAATTGGTCGAACGGCGGCTTATACGGCTTTAGAGGGGTGTTCGACGGTAAAGGGCACAAAATCGAAGGAATCAGTATTGATAACGGCAGTCAAATTGCGAGCATTTTCGGAGTACTGCATATAGACGGCGTGATTAAAAATATATCTTTTACAAGCGCAAGTGTTGCGGCAAATAGTGGGCTTATATGCTCCGCAGGCGGCGGCACGATAGAGAATATCTATATCCAATACGCGTCTATGGGGAAAGGTACGCAGCATTATGAAGGGGACGGCTCGATAAATAATCATTGCGGCTCGTTCTTTAGTTTCAAAGAACCAACGTCAACGGCAAACGTTTCCAATTGCGTTATCGACGTTAGTCAAGCTTTGTTTAATGCAAATGTCTCTATAAAAATCGTAGGCAGCGAATACGTTACGATTAAGAACGTATTTGTAATCGGTGGCACGGATGAGTTGCGCGCAAAATCCAATGCAACGTTATCTTTCTCATCAATGCTTGAATTTGTGCAAAGTACCAATGCGCAAAGCCGTTATAAGAAATTCAGCGAAGATTTTTGGTCGCAGGCAAGTGGCGTGGCTGTTTCTAATGCAGTTTATAAAGACGTTTGCGATTTGGAAGCAAGCTTTACACAAACGATTGATTTCTTGGTGTCGGGTACGTCGTACAATCTTAAGCTTTCCAATCCGTACGTTTCAATTGCGTCGAATAGTGAAAAACTCAGTTTCCACGCCGGCGTAGTAACGGTTGCGGAGACGGTAGAGGACGGCGAACAAGTTACCATCACGGCAACGTCGTTATTCAATCCAAATAAGACGGCGAGCTTTAATTGCAGCTTGAAATCGGTAGATTTTGCAAACTGTGAAGATTTGTCGAAGGATGGTACGGTATTTTACGACGTTACACTTGACAAAGTGTACTTTGCCGAGCTTAGCGAGAAAATTGAGGAAGAAATTTTGTATTTCACCAACGCGGACCGTACAGCGATTATTTACGGAAAAGACGGCGATGAAGCAAAATCCATTATTGCGGTGAGCGCAAATAAGTTCTATAAACTCAGATGTTTGAGTGTAACGAAAGTCCTTGAAAAGGCGGAAGATTTGCATTATATCCGTCGCGATTACACGGTGTCTTCCTATGGTAACAATGGTTGCTACGACGGCAGAATTACGGGTACGTTCGTGATGATTAACGACATTGATTGCACGGGCTTGACGTTAAAGGATTCGGGAAACTATTGGGAAAATTCGCGCGGGTTCGGTGGCACGTTCGACGGGCGTGGCTATACGATTTCCAACTTGTCGGTATCGAAGAACGGTTTGTTCGGTGCAGTTGCGTATGCAACGATTAAAAACGTGAATTTTACGGGCGTATGCTTAAAGCCCGACGATCAAGGCGCGTACGTTGCATTGTTTGCAAGTCGTATATTCAATACGACGATTGAAAACGTTTCTATGGAATTCGTAGAATACGTTGCGGGTACAGACGTTTATCATACGAGCGGTTTGATGGTCTATGAAACTTCGTTTGATAACGTGTTTAAGGACTTGACGATTGATATTTCCAAGGTGTCGGGCGTTGCATATCTTACGGAATCTCGCTACGACGCGGATTTGCCGTATAAATCGGAAAAGAAATCGACGTACGAAAATATTATCGTAATCGTTGCAAATATGGACGAAATTCCTCAATTTGCGTTCAAACAGGCAAATGGCGGCGAGGAAGACGTTGTGCTTTGTCCGCCTGAAATTACGTTTCAAGTAGCAACGGCGTAAGGGGGGGCTATGAAAAAGAAATTATTTATAACCGCATTTCTTGTCTTTATGATGATTTCAGGGGTTGCTTGCGGTAAAAACGACGAGCAATCTTCTATACACTCTTCCATCCAATCGTCTGAAATAAGTGAATCGTCGGAAGAAAGCGAATCGTCTGAAATAAGCGAATCCTTTGAAATAAGCGAATCGTCTGAAATAAGTGAATCGTCGGAAGAAAGCGAATCGTCGGGAGAAAGCGAATCGTCGGAAATAAGTGAATCGTCTGAAATAAGCGAATCCTTTGAAATAAACGAATCGTCTGAAATAAGTGAATCGTCGGAAATAAGCGAATCGTCTGAAATAAGTGAATCGTCGGAAGAAAGCGAATCCTTTGAAATAAGCGAATCGTCGGAAATAAGCGAATCGTCGGAAATAAGCGAATCGTCGGAAATAAGCGAATCGTCTGAAATAAGCGAATCGTCTGAAATAAGCGAATCGTCGGAAATAAGTGAATCGTCTGAAATAAGTGAAGACGGTGAAAAAGAAGAGATTTATTATACGGTTACGTTTGATTCGGACGGTGGTAGTAAAGTAGATTCTATAAGAATTTTAGCGGGGGAGAAAGTTTCTAAACCGACCGACCCGCAAAAATCGTCAAGCTCATCGGAGTACGAATTTCTCCATTGGGAATATAACGGCGAAAAATGGGATTTTGAAAAGGACATTGTAACGGGAGACCTTACGCTTGTAGCGAAATGGAAGAAAGTTGCTTCGTACACGCCCCCTTTCTTACCTAAAGATTGATTGCGAACGGAGTGCTGCATTGACCGTTGACAATAAAATGGATATATAATATAAGGAGAAAAAATATGAGCAAAAAAAGATTGGTTACTTGGTTGGCTTGCCTTACATTGTCATTGACAACAGTAGGGGGATTAGTGGCTTGTGGCGATTCGTCGAAAGGGAATCCTGAAAGTGTATCGAGTGATTCGTTCAGCGTGAGCGAAGAACCTAGCGCAAGCGAAGAACCCAGCGCAAGTGAAGAACCCAGCGCAAGCGAAGAACCCAGCGCGAGTGAAGAATCTAGCGTGAGCGAAGAACCTAGCGCGAGTGAAGAGTCTAGCACAAGCGAAGAATCCAGCACGAGCGAAAAACCTGGCGACGAACATACGCACGCTTACGTTTCGCATAGCGCAGTAGCGGCGGATTGCGAAAACGGCGGTAACGAGGCGTATTTTACATGCGAAGGCTGCGACGTGATTTTTGACGCGGATAAGAACGTGATAGATGCGATTCCTACCGTTGACGCGTTGAATCACGACTACAAATACGTGGAAGAAATTGCGGGAAATTGTAGCGTTGCAGGTACGATTGCGCACTATACGTGTAAAAACGGATGTGGAAAGCTCTTTGATTTAGAGTATAACGAAATCACGTCGGTCGCAGGGGAGCTTGATGCAGAGAATCATTCGTCGGCACTGCAGTTGGAAGTTCTTGAACAGCCCAGCAAGACGGCATATAAAGTAGGTGAGTTTTTTGATCCTACGAATATGTATCTTGCGTATAACTGTGCAGATTGCGAAGGCGAAATTCTGGATAACCAATATTTGACCTACACGTATGAAAACGGTGGGAATACGTTTGCATTTGGCGATACAAAAGTTACAGTAAACTACAAAGATCTTTCTTTGGATATTGCGGTTACCGTAGAAAAAGCGCAGGCAGAGATCAGCGGCGTGCAAGCGACTTATGCAACGACCTGCGGCGTTGCACCCGTAATTGAAGCGACCTCAAATTATCCCGATGAACAAATTGTGATTACATATTTTGACGGGGAAACGGAAGTGGACGCGTCGGCGTTTGTAGCAGGTAAGACCTACGAAGCGAAAGTATCGATTGCAACGACGGATTCCATACTTGGCGATGAAAAGATTGCGGAAATCACCGTAGCGCATAAGTATGAATGGAAATCTGCCGATGAAGATTGGAAAAAGCTCCTTTGCGTTTGCGCCTGCGGCGAACAAAAAGACGTTTACGCGTTAGATTACCAGTCCCCTTACGTGGATGCAGACAATTTGGGTATCGACCTTTCCAAATTTGTCGTCGGTGGGGAAAACGTTTCGGTAAAATCGGTAAAACAAATCGTGCGTATGAGCGGTGAAACCTATCGTGAAGCAAAAGATGGCGAGATTGTGGATATTGAGTATACGAACAACGGTTTTGTATATTCGTTTGCGGCGGATAAGTATGAACAGCCTTCCGGCGAATGGAAACCCTACATTTTGACGCTTGCCGTAGTTTATGACGTTGACGGTATGGAATGTCCTATTGTTGTGGAAGCGAAATTCGTAGATAAAGTTATAAAATCGGCGGAAGATTTGGCGTTGCTTGCTTACACGGGTGCGGATACTACAGGAAATGGCGGCACGGCAAACACGGGCTATTATGTATTGGCGGAAGATATCAATGCAAGTGGCGTAAGCATCCCCGACAGCAAGATTGCTTGGGAAGAAGGGCTTGGTTTCCGTGGCGTATTGGAAGGCAACGGTCATACGATTAGCGGTCTTACCATCGGTGCGTGGAAAAACGGGTTGTTCGGTGCGCTCGGTTTAAATGCAAAAATTCAAAATGTAAACTTTACGGGCGTTTCTATGGGCGAAGGTTCGTATATGTTCGCTTTGGTTATGAGAAAAGCGCAGCTCACTAACGTAAATATTGAGTTTAGTGTAGATACGCAAAGTGCGTTGCTTGCTGATACGATGAACGCTTGCGTATTTGATAACGTAACCGTTAAAACGTGCGTCGGCGCATATTTATTCTGGAAGATTGACGACGCGGAAACGACGGAAATTCCTACGGGGATTACGCGTAGCTATTATGAGCAATATACGGTAACCTTCAATACGGATGGTGGCAACGCGATTGATCCCGTAGCCGTTACGGTTGGTAAAACGGTTGCGCAACCTACCAATCCTACGAAAGCGTCCGACGAGAACTACGATTATACGTTTGCGGGTTGGTTCTATAACGGCGAAGAATTTAATTTTGATACGCCGATTACGGAAACTATCGAGTTGGTAGCGCAATGGACGGCTACGGAAAGATTGAACGAAACAGAATTGATTGCGGCGGCTACGGAAGCGATTACAGCATTGCCTGAAAGCGTGGCGATGCCTGCGGATTTCCGCTATCTTTCTGCAATTTCTAACGCGAATGCATTGTATAGCCAACTTTCCGATGAGGGTAAAGCGCAGGTAAGCAATGCGTCTAAGCTTGAAACATTGCTTGCGGCAAGCAAGGGTTATACGGCTGTTTATACCCCTAATGAAAGTGGTATAAAGGCAATTCCCGCAGCTATGCATAATAACAACGCTTCGGTTGGGGTAACGGGTGTGCTTGCTACGGATGCGGCGCAAGGAACGGTTTTCGTTTCTACGGCAGGTGAAAACGGTAAGGCGGCAATTCAATTTGTCAACTTCCCGTCGGTTGTCGGATATGATAAGATTTATTTTTACGTAAGAACTGACGTTAGCGGGTACTTGTATATGTCGGATGATACCGAAAATGGTGGTTGGGGTACGAATTGGGCGAATAATAGCGGTGTGATTACGCAATACCCCATCACGAAGGATACCTGGACGTTGATTAGCTTGGATGTTTCTACGAATATTATTTCGGATGATTGGGCAATAAGCGTTTGGAATACGGACATTATTAATAAAACCTTGGAAATCGGCGTTGTTGTCGGTTGCAAAACATCGGATGTGCCTACGGCAGAGAAATTGGAAGTCGCACTTGATTTCGGCGTAAAAACGGACAGCGGTGAAACCAACGAATACGGCAAGGTTTACAATATTTCCCGTGAACAGTATTATATTGATACCAACAATACAGGCACGATGGGCACGTTGCAAACAAACAAGCTTGCAAACGCATTGCCTTCGGGCTATGGTTATTTTGAGTTCTGGGTTTACAATCCGACCGAAACGAATCAAACTTTCCACTTGGCGGGCGACGTAAGTGGTGCGTGGACGGATTCCGTTGATTTCACTACGTTGGCGGCAAAGTCTTGGACGAAGGTTACGATTTCAAATGCGGATATTCAGCTTAATGCACAAGGTCAATGGTACGTATATATTGGAAATGCAGATGCGGAAGGCTGGCAAATTTCCAGTATTTATGCGGTAAAGAACGCATAAAAGAAAAACGATAAAACAACGGCGGCTTGGGGCAATTTTTGTCCCAAGTTATCGCCGCACCTTTCAAAACGGAAAAAGAGAATTGGAAAAAAGAAAAATGATAACACCAAACGTAGAAGAAAGATTAGAAACGGTTGTTGGGCTGTTAAAAAAATGGCGTATACGTAAGCAGGAATTTTTACCTGTATTGTACACGGATCATGTTTACGATAAACAGACTATTCCCGTCGAATATGACGGCTGGCAGACGTTTGATGCACCGTATACGGTTTATGAAAAAGGAAGATATTATTGGTTTAAGGCTTCTTTTGAAATAAAAAGAGAATACCCGCAGCAAAAGGCCTACTTTTGTTTGGATACGCATATCGTTGGGGTGGCTTCTACGATTCGCCCGCAGGGCTTGCTGTATTTGAACGGCGAACTTGTGCAAGGTGTCGATATTAATCACGGGGACGTTTTGCTTGAAGACGGTAAGTACGAGATGTATTTGCTGTTTTATACGCATACGTTCGATAGATATTTACCGTTAGACTTTTCGTTGAAATACGTGGATGAGAGTATCGACGGATTGTATTATGACATGCTTGTTCCATTGCAGGCGGTTAAGCTCCTTGCAAAAAGCAGTAATGAATACGTTGTCTCGGTAAGCGTCTTGGAAAAGGCGCTCAATCGCTTGGATGTTAGAGAAGTCTATTCCGACGATTTTTATGCGTCCGTGGAAAACGTTAGAGACTTTTTGAAGAGAGAATATTATAGTGGCGTTTGTGGCAGTCAACAAACCGTTGCTTGTATCGGACATACCCATATCGACGTTGCTTGGATGTGGGATTTAGAACAAACGAAACAAAAAGTGGAAAGAAGCTTTTCCACCGTCTTAAAGCTGATGGATGAGTATCCCGAATACAAGTTCTTTTCTTCTCAACCGCAACTGTTCGATTTTTTAAGAGAACGTAATCCAGGGTTGTATGCCAGAGTCAAGGAAAAGATACTCGAGGGCAGATGGGAAGTAGACGGCGGAATGTGGTTGGAGGCGGATTGCAATTTGACGAGTGGCGAAAGTCTTGTTCGTCAGATTATCTATGGAAAGCGTTTTTTCAAAGAAGAATTCGGGAAAGACTGTGAAACCGTATGGTTGCCTGACGTTTTCGGGTATTCGGCATCCTTGCCGCAAATCATGCAAAAAAGTGGCTTGAAAAATTTTGTTACGGCGAAAATCGGTTGGAATGATACCAACCGCATGCCTTGTGACGCGTTCACGTGGCGTGGTATTGACGGGAGTGAGGTTTTTGCATATTTCTTGTCTACCTGTGAATGCGACCCAAGAAACGGTGTATACGATCACACGTATACGACCTATACGGCACCGATTACGCCTATGTACGTTTTGGGTACGTGGAACCGTTTTCAACAAAAGGAATTTTCCGATACCGTCATTATGAGTTACGGTTGGGGCGATGGCGGCGGCGGTCCGACTCGCGAAGATATTGAATTTGAAAGAAGATTGCAGGGCGGCTTACCTGGGATACCGAAAACCAAGATAGAAACCTTGGAAAATTCCTTGCGTACAATCAGAGGAAATTGCGAAAAGAATGCCGAAGAGCTTCAAAGAAAGCCCGTTTGGAACGGCGAACTGTATTTTGAATATCACCGCGGCACATTATCAAGTGTACCGCAAGTAAAAATGAACAATCGCAAGGGAGAATTTGCGCTTATGAACGCCGAGTTTTTCGGGGTTTTGGGCAGTTTATTGTGCGATAAAAAATATCCCGAGGCGTTGCTTAGAAAAAGCTGGAAGTTATTATTGCTCAATCAGTTTCATGATATTTTACCCGGCTCGTCTATCGGCGACGTATACAAGGACAGCAACGCGCAGTTTGAAGAGATTTTTGCTGATACAGACAGTGTGATAGACTGCGTGTTGGAGACGCTGTCTGCACAAGTAAAAACAGACGGGGGCTTGTTGGTTTTTAATCCTAACGGTTTTATGGCAGATGGAACGGTTGCCGTAAATGGGAATACGTATATCGCAAAAGATGTTCCTGCTTTTGGATATAAAGTAATCCAAAAGGAAAATGCAGATAGCAACGTGAAGGTATCGGCTAACACGCTGGAAAACAGTTATTATAAATTAACGTTTGATAAATCGGGCGCAATTTGCTCTTTAATAGATAAACGTGTGGGGAGAGAGCTTGTAAAAGGCAGCCGTCTGCTCAATCAAATGGTTGTATTCCAAGATACTCCGTATCAATATGACAATTGGGAAATGACTCCTTATCATAAACAAAACAAGTGGTTTTTAGATGAGGAAGCGGAATTTCAGCCCCTTTCGGAAGGAGGCAGGGCAGGCTTTGCCATCAAAAAACGGTACGGAAAGTCCGTGATTACACAAAGAGTTTATTTGTATCAGGACGGCATTGACCGTATCGATTTTGTAACAGACGTGGACTGGAAAGAGAAAAATCAGCTATTGAAAACGGTGTTCCCGTTTGATATGGTGGCGGATAAGGCAATCTACGACATACAATTCGGGCATGTGGAACGCGCTATGCACGACAATACGAGTTGGGATTCGGCAAGGTTTGAATCCGCCGCACAAAAATGGGTGGATGTTTCTGAAAACGATTATGGGGTTGCTCTTTTAAACGACGGGAAATACGGTTTTGGCGTAGACAACGGGGAGTTGTCAATGACAATATTGAAATCGGGTAGCTTTCCGTTTGATGGGGCAAGCGATATTGTGCCTACGTTCGTTTATTCTCTTTTACCGCACAAAGCTCGCGCTTGCGACGGCGGAGTTGTGGAAAAGTCGTATGTTTTAAACAGACCTTTCTTTGTAAAGGAATTGCAGAAAAACGAAAACGGACGATTACCCACCGAATGGTCTTTGTTACATTGCGAAACAAAAGGGGTAATGCTCGAAACGGTAAAACGCTCAGAATCGGGTGATGGAATCGTGATACGTATGTACGAGGCGTATAAAGAACGTAAAACGGTCAAGCTGTCCGTTCCAAACATTAAAGAAGCCGTTTTATGCGATTTGAACGAAACGGAAACAAAAAAATTACAAGTTACAGGCAATACGGTTACGTTTGATATCAAGCCTTTTGAAATTTTGACAGTTAAGGTTATTTTATAAAACGCAAGGTTTTAATATGGAGATTTTTAAATTGACGGACGAAACGTTCGTTGCTATTGATTTCGAACACGGTGAGATTTCGGACATCACACAAAATGGTCGGCGCGTCAACGACGGGCGTGCGCCGATGTTTTCCGTGAAATTGAGAAAAAGAACGGGAGAGTCGCGTATCGTTTCTCCCAACGAATGTACGTTTGTATCGGTAAAAAATGGTACAGCGATATACACCTCCGATTTTTTTGATATAGAGGTAATTTTAAGACAGGAAAACAATAGGATTATCTGGCGCGCAAATATAAAGAATAAAACGCAGGATTTACTGGAATGGGTTGAGCTTGCGTCTTTTTCCGTTTTCAAAAGACTGAAAGACGAGGCGCAGGGCAAAGGCGAGATTATCTATCCGTATAATGAGGGCTGTAAGGTAACGAATATGGCATATCGGGAAAGCATGCCGTTTAAGTATGCGGAACCCGATTATCCCAGTAGAAATTCTTTTTCGATTTTTCCGAATATGATTTTTGCGCAGTTTATCGCGTACATAGCGGACGGCGTTGGGATTTATTTGGGAATGCACGACGAAGAAAGGACGACGAAACATATCGATTTTTGCTATTATAACGGTCAGATTAAAATTTTTATGCGTTCTTTTTGCGACGTGGATTACGGGCAGGATTATGCGATGCCTTTCGATTGCGTGCTTACCGTTTTCAACGGGGACTGGTATGCGGCGGCGGATATTTATTTTCAATGGTTTTCCAAGCATTTACCGAGTGGGCTTCAAAAAATTGTCGAAAATAAAAATTTGCCTGTATGGTATGCAGAATCCCCGTTGGTCGTAGCTTATCCATTGCGGGGAGAACACGACGTTGACATGACGGAAAATGGTATGTATCCCTATAAAAATGCTATGCCGTTGCTCGGGGAAATTGAGGAACAAACGGACAGTAAGGTAATGGCGCTTTTGATGCACTGGGAGGGGACGGCACCTTGGGCTCCGCCCTACGTATGGCCTCCTTACGGCGGAGAAACGGAATTTTCTTCGTTTGTGGACGCTTTACACGAAAAAGATATGTATATCGGCTTATATTGTAGCGGCTTGGGTTGGACACAGCAAAGCAAAATTGACAAAAATTACAACTGCGGGGAAAAATTCGAGAATCTCCATATAGCCGATTATATCTGCTCTGATTCCGACGGAAAGGTGGAAAGTGTCATTTGTTTGGCTCAAAGGGATGGTTACGATTTCTGTCCGAGTAGCGAAACGATGAAGAAGCTTTTCAAAGAGGAATTCTCTAAAATTTGTAAAAGCAAGATAGATTACGTACAAGCACTTGATCAAAATCATGGCGGCGGCTCTTATTTTTGTTACAGCGATAAGCACGGACACATACCTGCCCCTGGCAAATGGCAACAAATCGAGGTAAATAGGCTTTTGTCGTCCATCGATAAAAACGGCGTTTTGTTGGGTTGTGAATCTGCCGCAGCCGAGCCCTTTTTGTCCCAGTTATCTTTCAGCGATAACCGTTTTCAGCTGAATTATTATGTTGGCATGCCGATTCCCATTTACGCGTATCTTTATCACGAATACGTAAACAACTTTATGGGAAACCAGATATGTACAATGCTGGAAAAGAAAGAAAATAACTTTACATATCGTCTTGCATATTCTTTTGTTGCTGGCGACATGCTGACCGTCGTGATAAACGGCAAGGGAGATATTTTACATTCATGGTGCGATTACGTCGAACCCAAAAAACAGAACGTCGATAAAGAAACTGCTTTAAAATTCATCAAAACGTTAAACGGTTGGCGTAGAAATAGTGGTAAAGATTTTTTGCATTACGGAAAAATGATTGCGCCGATAGGTCTGCAATGCGCGAAAGAAAAATTTCTTTTGGAAGATGAAAAGACGTATTTGGTAACCGATTCCGTTTTGAGTGCTGCCTACGAATACGGCGGAAAACGCGTGCAGTTTGTGGTCAATTACAATCTTGCACCCGCGGAAGTTGTTTTCAGTAAGAAATGTGAAGTGTATTTTGACAGCGATTTGCGCCTTTACAAAAAGGACGTGGATAAAATTACGATAGACCCGTTGTCAGTAGTTATGATAAAATTGGAGAGTTAAAGAATTATGAAACAAGAAGTCGGATCGTAGCCATGTCGTTCTGTGA
>JAZSJN010000153.1:0-5087 GCA_045534315.1 Candidatus Scatosoma sp. | reverse complement strand
GACAATAGTGAAGACGGCGGCGATAACAGCGGGAACGAGCCGGTAATTACCCTGCCCGAAGGGATGATTGCGCCCGTAGAAACAGTGACGGTCGGGAACGACTACGGCTTCCACCAGAGCCAAACGCTCGGCTGGTATTTTGTGCATGAAGGGGTGGATTTTTCGGCTGCTGTGGGGACGGAAGTGCTTGCGGCGGAAGACGGTGTTGTGGAAAGCGTCTATAAAGATGATCTTTTGCTTGGCACGGAGATCGTTATCTCGCACGGGGACGGGCTGAAAACGTTGTACCGTTTCGTGACGGAAACGGATGGGTTGACGGTTGGCAAGACGGTGAAGAAAGGGGACGTGATTGCAACCGTTGCAGAACCGACGGGGAACGAGTATAAGGATGGCGCGCATTTGCATTTTGAAGTTCTTGAAAACGGCAAGAGCGTAGACCCCACCAAATATTTAACTTTGGAAGAAAAATAAGCTATTGTAACATTTTTTACGCAAGGCGGCGGCTGTGGCTCTTCACGGCTGTCGTCTTTTTTGCACGGACATATTTTAAACGGCGGCGGCATACAAATAATTCGGCGGATTATTTATTTTGGGGGCGGTATGCGTAAAGTTGAAAATATTGGAAGGATTTGGAAAAAGATAACGTCGTTTGTGATTGCGATAGGGTGCGTATGTATGGGCGTGCTAACTTTTAGTGGCTGCAAAAAATCGGCAAAGAGTTATGCATGGTACGAAATTACGGCGGAATACGCCCCCGAAAACCGCACGCTTGCGGGTACGGCAAAGGTCACCTTTGAAAATGGTGGCGACGGCGCGGTTTCCCTTTTAAAATTCCGTTTATCCCCCAATGCGTATCGCAAAGACGCCCTTTATAAGCCCGTTTCCACCGCGCTTTCTGCCTCGGCGTATTATACTGGGGAAAGCTACGGGGAAATGGTGATTTCCAGCGTGCACGGCGCAAAGAGTTGGGAAGTGATGGGGGAGGATGAAAATATACTCTACGTGTATCTGCCCGAAACGTTGTATCAAGGAGATTGGGTGGTGCTGGATATCGGTTTTTTGACAAAGCTTGCCGCCGTCAATCACCGTACGGGCGTGACGGAAAAAACGGTCAATCTCGGCAATTTTTATCCAGCTCTTTGCGGAGTGAAAAACGGCGGCTTTTACGAAACGCCGTACTATGCGGAAGGCGAGCCCTTTTACACCGACGCCGCTGATTATTCTTTGCGACTGACATTACCAAAAGAATACGTGGTGGCGGCAACGGGCGGGAACGTGGTCGAACGAACGTTGGAAACGAAAAAGGTTTGCAGCGTATCTTGCGCGGGGGCGCGAGAATTTGCGCTCACCCTTTCCCGCTCGTATCGAGTTTTAAAAAAGGACGTCGGCGGCAAAAATTTTGTCTATTATTACTACGCGGACGAAACACCACAGACGACTTTTGACACGGCGTTGCAGGCGTTTGCGTATTACGAAAATACGTTTGGGAAATATCCGCACAGCGATTACGTAGTTGCAGAGACGGGATTGTGCCTGGATTACGCGGCGTATTCAGGGTTGCTGCTTTTATCGGACGAGTTGGCGGGTAAAAACCGTACGGAGGCGATTGCAGAAGGGGTTGCGAAACAATGGTGGGGGGATACGGTCGGCAGCGACAATATTGAAAACGGTTGGCAGAGCGAGGGGTTGGCGGCGTATTCGGCAATGTGCTTTTTGGATAGCCATAACGAATACGGAGTACGGCGTGACGACCTAATTGCGCAGGCACTTCAAGAATACCGCTCCTTTTACGACGTATACGGTAGTGTTTTAGGACGGACGGATACGCGTATGACCAAGCATCTTTCAGAATTTTTAGGCGGTTACGAATACCGCTGTATCGCGCGGGATAAGGCGGTGGTAATGTTGGATACTTTTCGGAAGAGCGTTGGGGATAAAATGTTTTTTGCGGGGCTTAGGCGGTATTATGGAGCAAACCGTTTTGCAATAGCGGACGTAGGGGCGCTTATCGGCGCGTTTGAGAAAGCGGGCGTAGACGCGCACGGTTTCTTCGATGGTTTTTTGAATGGCAAAGTAATTTTGTGAGAAGAAAACGCTTGCAAAAATTTTGCAGTAGGGATATAATGAAAGAAAAACGGAAAAGGAAGAGCGGAAAAATGCCTTTTTTACAGTACAAATGCAAAAATTGCGGGAAAAAGTTTGACGAATTGGTAAAGGTATACACGGACAAAGTTATGTGCCCTGATTGTGGCGAAGAAACAGAACGCGATTATTCGGGTGAGATGTTTTCTGCGACGGGAAAAGCAAGCAAAAAATGTTCGGGAAACTGTAAGACGTGCAGCGGTTGTAAATGATACGCGGTAAAACGGCAAAGCATAATTAAAAATAACAAAGACGGCGTTGGGGTAAAAGCTCCAACGCGCTGTTTTTTATGGGCGAAGATAGAAAAAACAGATAAATTACTTGACAAAATGCGGAATAGGGAGTATTATAATATATAATATCCCTATTTTTGCTAGAAGGAGATACGTAGATGAAGAAGAAATTGCTTTTAGGTGTTTTGGCGATGGTAATGACGGCAACGACGGCGTTTGGTATGGCTGCGTGTAGTTGTCAGGGCAATAACGGCGGTGCTGGCAACTCGACCGAGGGCTTTTCGTCGTTAGAAGAGAGCTCGTCGGAAGTAGAAAGCGAAAGCTCGGTTGAAGAAAGCTTATCTGAAGTAGAAAGCTCGGCTGAAGAAAGCTCGTCCGAAGAAAGCTCTTCGGAAGTAGAAAGCTCGTCCGAAGAAAACTCTTCGGAAGTAGAAAGCTCGATTGAAGAAAGTTCGACTGAAGAAAGTTCGGAAGACTCTACGCCTGTAGAAAACGACAGTTCAGAAGATAGTTCTGACGACAGTTCAGAAGTTCACGAACATACGTACGAAATGGTAGATAGCAAAGCTGCGACGTGTACGGAAAACGGATATGAAACGTATACCTGTGGCGGTTGTGGAGATACGTATACGCAAACGCTGATCGGTTACGGTGGACACGATCTGATCACGGAGGTGGAACGGGAAGCGACGTGTACGGAAAGCGGAAAAATCGTAACCCGCTGTCAAAGAGAATTCTGTGATTATGAAAAAGTAACGATCACGTACGGCAGTCATAATTATTACATAAAGGAAACGCAAGAAGCGACGTGTACTACGGACGGATACGTATTGTATGCATGCGAAAATTGCGACGACGAATACACGTTGACGACGGAAGCGAGCCATAACTACGAAGAAAGCGGCAGAGTAGCGGCACAGGTAGGCGTAGCGGGCAGTATCACGTATACGTGTACGAAGTGCAGAGATAGTTATTCGATAGAGATCCCTGCTTTGCCGGAAGTAGATAAATCGGCGACGGTATTGCTGATCCAAGACAACTTGCCTTGGGCGGAAGACGTAAACACTTCGTTGCTGAAAACGTTATATCAACGCGGCACGGTGGAATCGTACAACGTAGTAAACACGAGCGCGCTTGCAAACGTAACGCTGACGGATTACGGCGTAATCTTCATTGCAAACGACCAATCGACGTCAATGTATAATCGATTGGAAACTTACACGGAGGAACTGACGGCGTATGTAAACGCTGGCGGTGTATTGATTTATGGCGCGTGCGACGAAGGTTGGGGGGGCTGCGGCTCATTCACGGGCAGTTTACCTGGCGGCGTAACGACGGGCAACTATTATAGTGTGTACAATTACATAGTAGACGAATTGCACCCGGTAGTAACGGGGGTATATACGGACGGCAGAAACCTGTATAACGAACTGTTAAAGGGGAACTATTGTTCGCATACGTATTTCAACGCTAGCACGTTGCCAGCGGAAACGAAAGTAATCTTGCAGGACGGAAACGGCAGACCTACGTTGGTGGAATACCCGCTTGGCCAAGGCGCGGTATTAGCGAGTGGTTTGACGTGGGAATATTTCTACGTGCGCAACCATTACAATATGGTAACGAACTATTCGAAATACGCCTTTGACGACATGCTGACGTATGCGATTATGCTAGCGACGATAGAGCCCTGCGAACACAATTACGAGGCGGGGGAAACGGTAGCGCCCACCTGCGCGGATAAGGGCTATACCGAATATATCTGTACGGAATGTGGCAGAGTAATCCATTCCGACTACGTAGACGCGACGGGCGAGCATAATTATAGGACGTCATTGGAATTGCCGCCGGTAGATTATACTGAACAGAATTTTGTAGGGAAAATAATATTCCAGTGCGAATGCGGCGCATCCTTGACGAGAGAAGTAAATTGGACGGTAGTTGAAGAGCAGGCAAGTACTTGCCAAGTAGTCGGTTATAGAAACTACGTTTATGAATACGTTGATCCATATGGCGTAATATTACAGGATGAATATATCTACTATCTTCCCCGAATTGATCATAACCACAATGGTTATGAAATTGATATTGTCAAAGTGTTTGATTGGGACGAAGTGTTGTATATCTTCGATATGAACGGCGACGGCGAAATTGCCGAATACGAAGGCTTTGAGTGGTTGGGTAACGCGCCTATGGATTGCCAATTGAACGGTTATGCGTCCTTCTATTGCGACGAATGCGGTGGCAATTATTTGATCTCTGTCGCTGGTCCACATTATTACAGCGACGGTAGCTGTATTTATTGCGGTGAGTTTGATCCCAACGTTCACACCTACAACGGTTACGTATTTGTTCTCTATGAAACTTATGAATGGAACTATATATTAAAAGCGTTTGATGAAGACAATGACGGCAATATTGACAATGGTCTTAGATTTGTTGCTGGGGAACCAATGACTTGCGATGGAGCCTATAGCGCAATATTCGATTGTGAACGCTGTGGCAATCTTATCATGATCACCGTAATCGGTCCACACGAGTACAGCAACGGCAACTGTATCTATTGCGGCAACCCCGATCCCGCGTATTATACAGAAGGGTTGGTGTTTACGTTGCAAGATGACGATACGTATGCGGTGACCGATTATACGGGCGCGGCAACCGAAGTGGTTATTCCGTCCGTATACAAAGGCAAAACGGTAACGTGTATTGGTG
>JAZSJN010000155.1:0-3282 GCA_045534315.1 Candidatus Scatosoma sp. | reverse complement strand
AAGGCTGGAATTCTACCATTGAACTACACCCGCATTTCGTCGCAATTCACCGCCGCATCGACAACGCTTGTATATAATAGCATTATTCCGAGCAATTGTCAAATATTTTTCGCTGTTTTTTGCAAAATTTTCCGAAAAAATTTTATTTATCTTCAAGCGAGTGCGACAGAAAACAAGGAAGAACGAAATCTTTGCGAAAAATTGTAAAACTTGCCGTCCGTTTGCTTGTCTAAGTTAAAAAAAATATGATATAATATATAATACAACGAAAAAGCGTGGATAAAATCCCCGCGCATATGGCTAAAATCCTACGGCTTATATCGTATGATTATCGCAATACAAAAAAGGAAAACCCTGATCGGAAAAGTAAAACCCAAAGGTATATATTCAATACGCCGAGCAAAGGCATCAGCACCATCAAAAGTAATTCCGTGCGTTTGTATTTAAAAATAAACATACAGACGTATATGGTGATCGCCCCGCCGAGTAATCCGGTTATAAGCAACTTTCCTGCCGTTTTTTCGGGTGGTTTCATTTCTTTTTGCGGAGTGGTCGGGGATTCTACCGATTCTTTGTTGTCCGTTTCAAATGACGGAGTTTGGCGTTGAAATTCTGCTGATTTATCCTTATCGCGTAGGGATTTTATCAGTAAAAAAGCGTAAAAATTGATTGCCAAAATATAGGCGACGAGCAATACGTACAAAATAATCATACCAAAAGTATGTACTAAAAATAAGCAAAAAATAACAGAGGTATTTGCATTATGAAAAAAAGAGCATTGGTAAGCGTTTCGGATAAGACGGGCATTGTCGAATTTTGTCAAAGACTGATTGCGTGTGATTACGAGATTATTTCGACAGGCGGCACGGCAAAGGCACTCAAAGACGCGGGTTTGCCCGTAATTGGGATCAGTGAATTGACGGGATTTCCCGAATGTCTTGACGGCAGAGTAAAGACGTTGCACCCGATCGTACACGCAGGGCTTTTGGCAATGCGTTCCAATCCCGAACACATGGCGCAACTTGAAAAACTCGGTATCAATACGATCGATATTGTGGCGGTAAACCTGTACCCGTTCAAAGCGACGATTTCCAAACCCGACGTAACCTTTGCGGACGCGGTGGAAAATATTGATATTGGTGGACCGACTATGATCCGCGCGGCGGCGAAAAACTATCAAGACGTAGCCGTTGTCGTCGATCCTAAGGATTATGAAAGAGTGCTTTCGGAACTTGAAAACGGCGAAATCACGCTCGATACGAAAAAATATTTGCAATACAAAGTATTTGCGCATACGGCGGTATATGATAGCATGATTTCAAACTACCTTGCGCAACAGCTTGATATTCGTTATCCCGACAGTATTACGTTTGCATATGAAAAGGCGCAGGATATGCGTTACGGCGAAAACCCCCATCAGGGCGCGTCCTATTACAGCGAAGAATTTATCCGCGCGGGCTCGCTTTCCAAGGCGAAACAGTTGTGGGGGAAAGAACTTTCCTATAACAATATCAACGATGCGAACGGCGCGTTGGAGCTTGTTAAAGAATTTGACGAACCCTGTGTAGTGGCTTGTAAGCACGCCAATCCTTGCGGTGTAGGCGTTGGCGCGACCATTCACGAAGCGTACGTAAAAGCGTATGAAAGCGATCCTGTGTCCGTATTTGGCGGAATTTTGGCGATCAACGGGCAGGTGGACGAAGCGACGGCGACCGAAATTAACAAGATTTTCATTGAAATCGTGATTGCGGAAAGCTACACCGACGGCGCGCTTGAAATTTTGAAAGGAAAAAAGAATATCCGTCTTTTGGAATTGCCTGATATCAAGGCAAAGAGAGAGTCGAGCGCATACGACATGAAGAAAGTGTACGGCGGCTTGCTGATTCAGGATTATGACAATACGTTGTTTGCGCCTGAAAATTTGAAAGTGGTAACCAAGCGCGCGCCTACGAAAGAAGAAATGAAGGCGTTGATGTTCAACTGGAAGGTTGTAAAGCATACCAAATCCAACGCGATTGTTGTAGGTAAGGCAGACAGAACGACGGGGATCGGTATGGGGCAAACCAACCGTATTTGGGCGGCGCAGCAGGCGATTGCGCATGCTGGCGACGAGATTAAAGGCTCGGTTATGGCGTCCGACGCGTTCTTCCCGTTCCCCGATTGTGTGGAAGAGTGCGTAAAGGCGGGCATTACGGCGATCGTGCAGCCAGGCGGTAGCATCAAAGATCAGCTTTCTATCGACGCTTGTGACGCGGCAGGGATTGCAATGATTTTCGTTGGCGAAAGACATTTTAAACACTAATTGAAAGTAAGCAAAAGGAAAGGGGCGGTGTATAAACCGTCCCTTTCCCGTTTAAAAGAAGAAAATATTTTCAAATTTTTCGTCGAGTGCGATACAGAGTAACAAGGCAAGTTTTGCCGACGGATTAAACAGATTTTTCTCAATGGATATGATCGTTTGCCTCGTCGTGCCTACCGTTTTTGCCAGTTCTTCTTGGGACATTTTTTTAGCGATTCGCAATTCTTTTAATCGGTTTTGTAAAATTAAATCGTTATTCATTTTAAAGTACTCCCGCGCTGAATAAAATATATAACGTGAGCATAGTAAGCGCGCCAAGGCTTTCCAAAATTGCGCCGATCAGCACGCCTTTGGGGCGTTTTGCGATAAAATATTGACAAAAATAGAACACACTCGCCCACGTGAAACAGACCGCTGCAAGGGCATAAATCGCCGTTCTGTGACCGAAAAAACCTTCCGTGATCATAAATATAACGGCAACGATGCAGGCGCAAATATTGCCGATCCAACACGATTTGTCAATTTTCTTCTTTTCCATTTCCCCAACGTAAACTTTCTTTTTCTGTGCTTTTTCTAAAATTTCTTGTTTATCCATACGATTCTCCTTATTTTTTATTTTTTGAAATCTTCCAATTGCTATTTGTTGCGCACCAAAAAACAAAATGTAAAGTTTTCGTTACATTTATACTATAACACAAGGTAATGGGAATGTCAAGTATTATTTACATATTTTTTGAAAAAAATTTAATAAAGGGGAAAAAGGGGTAAAAAGCGGGGAAAAAACAGTTGCAATTTTTATTGTAATAAGCTATAATATAAAAGCTGTTTGCAGAGATGGCGGGGCGGTCGAACGCGCACGATTCGAAATCGTGTTATGCAGGAATGTATACAAGGGTTCAAATCCCTTTCTCTGCGCCACAAAAAAGGCATACCTTTGGGTGTGCCTTTTTTCGTGCGCTGTTGGTCTATTTTGATGTCTATAT
>JAZSJN010000049.1:0-12048 GCA_045534315.1 Candidatus Scatosoma sp. | reverse complement strand
AAAGAAAGAACGCGTTTATGAGCGCAAAAGACCCATCTTACGTGCCTGAAACGGAAATTTCTGGCAAGCAAGCATTTAGGCTTTATGACACCTTTGGTTATCCATTGGAACTCACCGTTGAACTTGCCGAAGAAAAGGGCTTGACTGTTGACGTTAATGGCTTTAACGAAGCGTTTAAGGCGCACCAAGAACTTTCCAAAGCGCAAGCGCAAGCCGCAAAGGGTGGCTTAACCGAACAAACGGAAACGACCACCAAATATCACACGGCAACGCATATTATGCTTGCTGGATTAAGAAAAATGTTTGGAGCCCAAACTGAACAAAAGGGTTCGAATATTACCGAAGAAAGATTGCGTTTTGACTTTAACCTGCCCCAACCTATGACGGCGGAGCAGATCAAGGCGGTGGAAGATCTCGTCAACGAAGTGATCGCAAAGGATATTCCCGTCGTTATGAAAGAGATCAGCTTGGACGAGGCGAAAGCGGAAGGATTTACGGGCTTGTTTGAAAGCAAGTACGGCGAAGTGGTAAAAACGTACACGATCGGCGATTTTTCCAAAGAAATTTGCGGTGGCCCGCACGTAGAATCGACGGGTAAGCTTGGCAAATTCAAGATCCAAAAGGAACAGAGCTGCGGGAGTGGTATTCGTCGTATCAAGGCGGTTTTGGAATAATTTTGCGTATGGACGAAATTCTTTCTGCTGAAAACATAAAAGCGTTGACCGCGCCCATTTTGGAAAAAGGATTTTCCTTTGAATATTTCTATCAAAAGGGCGGGGACAGCAGTTGCGTGTATATTTGCCGCTATAAAAAGGGCAGAGATTTTTTCGACTGGCGCGAAGTGTCGGGCGGAAACGAAATCAATATCGTCGTGTGCGTAAACGGCGCGTACGTATTTCCGTCTTTGAAATATCTCTATAAAAAAGAATACCGTGCGTTTAACGTGAAACATATCTTTAAAAAAGCGACGATAGAAGATAGGCGGCGATTTATCGCAGCGTTGCTGTGCAAGGAAATCGAAAGCGGAAAGCCCGATTTCTTTGGGATCAAATTATAAAAATGAATCACACGAAAAAGCTCCCCGTTGGGGGAGCTTTTTTCACGGAATTTTTTTGATCTTTACGTTTCCACACAGCACGTCCGAATAGGAATAGGCGGTTTTTCCTAAAAAATCCTTATCGTCGGGCTTGACGGTGAACAGGGCGGGATAAATCCCCGATAGAATGCCCGAATAGCTAACGCTCTTATTTCTGCCAAGATTGACCCGCACGGCGACTCGTTGCGCCGAACAGTCTTTTACCATTTGTTTGACGTCTTTGATATTTTTTGTCGGTTTAATCATATAATCAGTATGCCCCAAAAGCAGGAAAAATATCCCTTTTTTTGCTCAAAATTCCCTGTAGGAGTTCTACGTTTTTTTGCTGTTGCATAGGATAAACAGACGAGAAAAAACCAAAGGTGATCGCAAGGAGGTCGTAAAAATGTCAATAAAACCGCAATTTGAAAGCTATCGTTATATCGGGGAAGTCTGTCGTTTGCACGGACAATCGGTGGTGGAATGTCGCTTGCCAGGGAGCGAGATTGGGAGTGTGTTGGCGGTGTACGCTAAGGCGATCCCTGCCGACTGCGCTTGCGCGGACGGCGAAGTGCAATATGGCGGACGAGTGCTGATTACCGTCGTTTACGAAGACGGTGATAAAAAAGTATGTCGCGCGGAACGCGGCGCGGAATTTTTCCATAAGGTTGAAGGGGCGCAGGTCAGCCCTGCGTGCTTTGCGAAAGCTTTGCTTTGGGCAGAAAACGTTGCTTGGCGGCGGGAAGGTTCGGGATTATATATTTCGGTGATCGTGGGGGCGGAGCTTGCCGTTTATGGGAACAAGCAGCTAGAATATTTGATCGGCGGGGAAGGACTCGTTGTGAAAAAGGGAACGATCGCCCTTTGCAAGACGGTGTGTGTGACGGGGGAAACGGAGGACGAAGACGAGTTTGAGTCCGATTACGTCGGGGACGTTTTGTTACACAGTCAAACGGCGGTGGTAAACAGCGTGACGGCGAACGGCGGACAGATCGATTTAGAGGGAGAAATTGCGCTTAATATTTGCGTTTTAACGGGTGCGGACGGGGTTGGCTCGTACGAAAGATTGATCCCTTTCCGTATGCAGATCCCCGCGGAAGAAGGCTTTGGAAAAGTAACCGCGAGCGCCTACGTGCAGGTAAAGCAGGCGCATTTGACCGCGAGTACGGACGAAGAAAAAGGGCGGAGCAAGTTAGTGCTTTCCTACACGCTTGCTGCAACTTGTTTCTTGCATATTGAAGAAGAAATTGACGTGGTGAGCGACGCGTTTTCCACGCGAGCGGAAACGGAGCTAAAAAGGGCAAACGACGGGGGACGGTACTTGATCAAGCAGGTAAAATGTACGCAGCGTATCAGCGGTGCGGCGGCACTTTCGCCTGCCTTGGACGGGGAATATTCGTTGCAGGCGGCTGTATTGCCACGCGCGGAAATTGCCGTAAAAAAGACGGAAAAAGGAATGGAAGCGGAAGGCGCGGTGCTTGCCGACGTGTTACTTTTGGGGGTGGACGGTGGACACCGTAGCGCGACCTTGTCCCTGCCCTTTGCTTTCCCTGTGGATGCGGACGGGGAATGCGCGGAAGTGGATTGTATCGTGTGCGGGTTGAACGTCCGTCGCAACAAGAACGGCGAAACGGAAGCAGACGCGACCTTAAAGCTTTGTGTGAGAACGTATGAACAAAGAAGGTGGGAATACGTATGCGAAGTGAAAGAAGGGGAAGAATATCCCGTGGAAGAGAGCGCCTTTTCGGTGTTTATTCCGCGCGCAGGCGAAGATCTTTGGCAGGTATCGAAACGGCTGGCGTGCGATCCCGAAGACTTAAAAAAGAGCAACGGGCATTTGGAATTTCCGCTCAAAGACGGAGAACGGATTTTTGTTTATCGGCAAATCACCTAATTTTTACAAAAAATACGCGGAAAACGGGCGTAAAATAGGTGTAAAATATTGAAATTACGGTAAAAATGTGTTACAATTAGATAAGAACGATCGGTGCGGCGAGAGGTTCTCGCCGCGCTTTTAGGATAAAAGATGAACTCGGTAAAGATAAAATCGTACGCAAAAATCAATTTGACGTTGGAGATCCAAGGGGTGGAAAAGGGTTTTCATCTGCTTGATTCCGTCGTGGCGAATATTGATCTTTGCGATACGATCTATCTCAAAAAGAAGAAGGGAAAATACAGCAACGTGATCATGCACGGCAGAGGTAGCGAACATATCCCGCCCGAAAAAAATAACGCGTTGAAGGCGGCGGAAGCGTTTTCGGCGACGTTTGATACGGACGGCGCGGAGATCACGGTCTTTAAAGATATTCCTATCGGCGCAGGGCTTGGCGGTTCGTCTGCGGATATTTGCGGCGTCCTTAACGGCATGGCGCGGCTGTACGGAGTGGAAGATCGGGTAAAGCTGAAAGAGCTTGCCGATACGCTTGGCAGCGATACGGGGTATATGCTTGACGGCGGCTTTGCGCGCATGCAGGGCAGGGGAGAGATGGTAACGCCTATTAAGACGGACGCCACCTTGTACCTTTTGCTGATTTGTCCAAATACGTCCGTTTCGGCGGGGGAATGTTATCGCGCGTACGACGAGTTGCCCCATACCCTTGCTTGGCGGGAAAGCCAAACGGAAAATTGCATCCGCGCGTTGACGGAAAAAGACGTAAAAGGGATAGGCATGTCCTTGATGAACGATTTGTACGTGCCTGCGTTGCACGTAAACGAAGACGTTTTGACGGCGTACGAACAAGCTAAGTATTTCTCTCCGTTGGGGGCGTGCATGAGCGGCTCGGGCAGCGCGGTGTTCGCGCTGTTTGAAACGAAAGAGCTGTGCGATTGGGCAAAGAGCCGTTATAAGGGCAAATTTAAGGTATTTACGGCAAAAACGGTCGTGCCCGATTATACGGGGAAGAAGAAAAGGAAATTTGGTTTGTGGCGTAATCCCTATCGGCTCAGCGAAGAGGAAGAGAAACTGATAGACGGCGAATAATCCCAAATAGTGGGGGACGTGTCGCGACAAACGGTGAAAAATAGAAAATTTTTTTGGAGTTAAAGTATGGAAGAAAGAATCATCGACGACGAATACGGCAGGGGTATTCGTTTAAAAAAGACGAAGGACGGTTACGTGGACGTGACGGACGAGTTGGCTGCGGAAAAAGCCGACGACGAACAAGTGCCCGCTGACGAAGTGTCCTTTGAGTTCCCGATGCTGGACGGGGAAGACGACGAAGATTTAGTAGGGCTCAGCCCCGAAGAAGCGCTTGCGCTCCGTCAAAAGAAAGCGGCGGACGCGGCAAAGCGACAGGCAGATTACGAAGAAGCCTGCAAGCAGGGTGAGGAACTTCTTGCCCAAGGCAGCTATGCAGACGCGGAAAAGGCGTTTGAAAGAGCGTTGACCTTAGACGAGATTGCGGCGGTGGCGTCGGCGGGATATTGGCGCGCAAAGACGGAAAATTTTACGAAACCCGACGTGCTTGCGGAAGAATACGCAAAGGAAGGGATTGAAAATCTTCAATACGATTTGGGTTATGAAGCGACGGAAATTTTGCGTTGTGATTACCGCGACGTGTTCCAAAAACGTCACGACGAGTTGTTAGAAGAAGAAAAACCGCTGACGGAAGAGGTAGAAAGTAAGCAACAAAAACGTCGCAAGGTGCTCCTTTCCCGTCTGCTCAAAAGCGGTATCGCTACGGCGGCATTCCTGATTGTCACGGTGCTTATGGCAATTTTGGCGTGGACGAGTTTTTCCGATCGCGTAACCGTGCCCCACGGCGAACGCACGAGTTTTATCGTCAAAGCGTGCGTATATGCAGGTGTGGCGGCGATAAGCTTTATCGTTTTGCTCCTGTGCACGAACAAGCTGTATAACGCTTTGCGTATGCATTTGCGCAACGAAAAGCTTTCGTCTACTGATGATGGAAAACGTTTGGTAGTTATTCGCAGATACAAGGCGCTGTATGCGGCGCTCCTCAAAAACGAAGACGCCCCCGAAACGGCGGACGACACGGACGAGAAGAGATCGGACGAAGAATAACAGCAAAAAAATTAAAAAAATACGCAAAAAAGCGCGGGAGCAGGTTGCTTCCGCGCCGTTTTTATTATATAAGGAAGTAAATTCCCTTGCGTTCGAGCATTTTTCGTGGTATAATAAATTTGCATGAAACAAATTTTGTCCTATATAAAACCGTATAAATGGCAAGCGATACTCGGTCCGCTGTTCAAATTATTGGAGGCGACGTTCGAGCTGTTAGTGCCTTTCGTTGTGGCGGCGATCGTCGACAACGGTATTACCGCGCGCGATCGTTCGTACGTCGTTTGGGCGTGCGCGATTTTGGCGGGTTTTGGGTTATTCGGTTTTATTTTCGCGGTAGCGGCGCAGTATTTTTCGGCGCGGACGGCGACGGGCATGTCGGCGGGCATACGCAGCGCTTTGTTCAAAAAAATACAGTCCCTTTCGTATAGGGATATAGACAAAATGGGCGAAGCAACTATGCTGACGCGTATGACGGGGGACGTGGATAAATTGCAAACGGGGGTGAATCTGTTTTTGCGTCTTTTCCTGCGTTCGCCCTTTATCGTATTTGGAGCGATGCTCTGTTCGTTGGCGTACGGTTGGACGCCGTTTGGGATTTTCGCGGTGGTCATCGTCGTTTTGGCGATCGTCGTGTACGCGGTGATGCTGATCTGTATGCCGTTGTATAAAAAAACGCAAAGCAAGTTAGACGACGTATTGTTATCTACGCGTGAAAATCTGTCGGGCGCAAGAGTGCTGCGCGCTTTTTGTAAGGAAGAAAGCGAACGGCAACTCTTTAACGAACGCAACGAAAAACTAAACGACGGCAGAAAATTCGTGGGAGGTATCGCCGCAATCACCAATCCTTTGACCTATGCTTTGCTCAATTTGGGGATCATTTGGCTGTTGTGGACGGGCGCAATCCGCGTGGAGAGCGGCGCGTTGTCGCAGGGCGCGGTGATTGCTCTGTATAATCTCATGGGACAGATTTTGATCGAGCTGATCAAGCTTGCTAACCTGATCGTGACGGTGGCGAAAGCGGCGGCGTCGGGCAGCCGTATCGAAGCGGTGTTAAAAATGCAACCGTCCTTGCAGATTTCGGAAGAAGGAAATTCGCCCGCGCAAGACGAGCCGTTTATCGTGTTTGACAACGTTTCCGCGCGGTATTCGGACGGCGGGGACGCGGCGCTTGAAAATATTACGTTCAGCGTTTCGCGCGGACAAACGGTGGGGGTTATTGGCGGAACGGGGTCGGGTAAGACTACGCTCGTCAATCTCATTCCCCATTTTTACGACGTGAGCGGGGGGCAGGTACGCGTTGACGGCGTCAACGTGCAAAGCAAGGACAAGCAGTCGTACTTGCGGGAACGTATCGGCGTCGTGCCGCAAAAGGCGCAGCTGTTCAAGGGCACGATCCGCGAAAATTTATTATGGGGCAGGGCGGACGCTACGGACGAAGATCTGATGGCGGCGGCAAAGCTGGCGCAGGCGGAAGACGTAATTATCGGTAAAGGCGGCTTGGACGCCCCTGTGGAACAGGGTGGCAAAAACTTTTCTGGCGGACAAAAGCAACGGCTTACGATCGCGCGCGCGCTCGTGCGGAAACCCGAAATTTTAATTTTGGACGATTCGTCGTCCGCGCTGGATTACGCGACGGACGCAGCGCTCCGCAAAGATATTAAAACGCTGAACACCACGACGTTTATCGTGGCGCAACGTACGTCGTCGGTGCGCGACGCGGATAAAATTATCGTCTTAGACGACGGCAAAGCGGTGGGGATTGGCACGCATGACGAGCTGATGCACACCTGCGAAGTTTATCGTGAAATTTATTTCTCGCAATACAAAGACGAAGGGGGTGCGGCTGTATGACGAACCCCAAAATAAAAAAACAAAGCACCCTGCGCCGCGTGCTCAAATACGTGGGCAGATACCCCTTATCCTTGTGCGGTACGATACTGTTTGCGATCTTGACCGTAGCGGCAACCTTGTGCGTGCCCGTGTTTTTCGGGAACGCGGTCGATTGTATGGTGGGGAAAGGCGCGGTGGATTGGCGCGCTTTGAAAACTTGCTTTATCGAAGTGGGCGTAGCAACGGCGGTAGCGGCGCTTTCGCAATGGTTACTCTCTCTTTGCAACAATCGTATTTCGTGTAACGTAGTGCGGGATATTCGCAAAGACGCGTTTGATAAACTCGGAAAATTGCCGTTGCAATATATCGACACCCATTCCCACGGGGACACGGTCAGCCGTATCGTAGCGGATGCCGATCAATTTTCGGACGGACTCTTAATGGGCTTTACGCAATTTTTCACAGGCGTAATGACGATTTTGGGAACGGTGGCGTTCATGCTGATTACCAACTGGAAAATCGGGTTGGTAGTGGTGATCGCGTCGCCCGCGTCCCTATTGGTGGCAAAATTCGTTACTTCTCATACCCATAAATTCTTTGTAGAGCAAACGAGAACGCGCGGGGGACTGACGACGCCTGTCGAAGGGGTGATTAGCGGACTGAAAACCAGGCAGGCGTTTGCGCACGAAGACGAGAACGAAGAAAAATTCAACGAGATCAACGCGCGGCTGGAAAAATCGTCCATGAACGCGATTTTCTATTCGTCGCTCACCAATCCGTCCACGCGCTTTATCAATAATTTGGTGTACGCGTTGGTGGCGATGCTGGGCGGGTTTGCCGTAATGGGCGGCACGTTTGCGGTCGGCGGATTTACCGTCGGCGGGTTGACGAAATTTCTGTCTTACGCAAACCAGTACACGAAACCTTTTAACGAGATCACAGGGGTTATTGCCGAGCTGAAAGGCGCGTTTACTAGCGCGGCGCGTATCTTTGAACTCATGGACGAGCAGGAAGAAATCCCCGATACAAACAACGCGGTTTTGGGCGCGGAGCAGGGCGCAAGCGGCGACGTCTCCTTGCGTAACGTGGATTTTTCTTACGATAAAAAGGGTAGACTGATAGAAGACCTTTGTTTGGACGTAAAGCAGGGGCAGCGGATTGCGATCGTCGGCAGAACGGGGTCGGGCAAGACGACGCTCATCAATCTATTGATGCGGTTTTACGACGTAGACGGGGGGCAGGTATGCGTTGACGGCAAGGACGTCCGCGAAATTGCTCGTCAATCCTTACGAAAAAGCTACGGTATGGTTTTGCAGGAAACGTGGCTTAAACATGCGACGGTGCGTGAAAATCTGAAACTTGGCAATCCAAGCGCAACGGATGAAGAGATGATCGCGGCAGCGAAAGCGGCGCACGCGCACAGCTTTATCAAGCGCATGGAAAAAGGCTACGATACGGTGCTGGGTGAAGGCGGCGGCTTGTCCGAAGGACAAAAACAGCTCCTTTGTATTGCACGCATCATGCTGGTAAAACCGCCGATACTGTTGTTAGACGAAGCGACGTCGTCGATTGATACCCGCACCGAGCTGAAAATCAGCGACGGCTTTAAAAAGTTGACGGAAGGGCGCACGTCTTTTGTGGTGGCGCACCGCCTTTCGACCATTGTTCATTCCGATTGTATTTTGGTTATGAAAGGGGGCAAAGTGGTAGAAACGGGTACGCATAGCGAGCTTTTGGCGGCAGGCGGCGAATACGCCGCGCTCTACAACGGACAATTTCACTAAATTGAAAAAACACAGTCGAAAAAACGATAACGGAAATACTATGAAAAAGATAAAAGAGACAACGAAAAAAAAGAAAAAATCGGGTGAATTGTACCGTAATTTTCTCCAACTGGTGCTAGTGGGCAGCGTTACGGGGATTTTTGCGGGCGCGATCGTAACGTTTTTTAATATCCTTGCGCACGAGGGGGAACACATTTCGCAGAACGTATATGCATACGTACGTAGCAACCCCGCGTTTATTCCCTTGCTGCTTTTGGCGCTAATTGGCGGCGCGTTTTTGATCGGCGTAGCGGTAAATATTTCGTCCGTTATTCGTGGCTGCGCCATTCCGCAGACGGAAGGGGCAACGCGCGGGATCGTGCCCTTGAAATGGTGGCGGGATCTTACCTTGATGTTCGCGTGTAGTTTGCTCAGTATTTTTATGGGTTTGTCAATTGGCGCGGAAGGACCGAGCGTCTTGATCGGCGCGTGTACGGGTGACGGCGTTTCTTCGGTGTTTCGCCGTAATCAGATGATCCGAAAATACCAGATTACGGGTGGCGCGTGCGTAGGGCTTGCAGTGGCGTCCAACGCTCCGCTAACGGGCATGGCGTTCGCCTTTGAAGAAGCGTACAAACGGCTTACGCCCGAAGTTTTTATTTGTTCGGCAACGTCCGTAATTACGGGTATGCTGACCAGAAACGCGATCTATTATTTGCGCGGCGAAAAAATTTTAACGGCGTTTAGTCGTTACGTGTTTTATCAACTCCCGATCAAATCGTACGGATTCGTCGTGCTTGCGGGGCTTGCTTGTGGATTGCTGGGCGTAGCGTTTTACAAACTTGCGTTTTTAATGCGCAAACTTTTTAAAAAGATCAGCGTGAAGAAAAACGAAAAAATTTCGCATGTCCTTCGTGTAACGGCGGCGGTATTGATCGGGGGCGTTGTGTCGCTAATCGCAGCGGGAAGTATGGGTGGCGGACATTCTTTAATTGAAAGTATCGGCACGCTTGGCGGCACGATCGACGTCAGCACCAAAGCGGCGTTTGGATTGGGCTTGGTGTGGACGTTCTTGATTATTTTGCTGGTAAAAATATTGGTTACCACGGTAAATATCGGCTCGGGAATTCCCTGTGGGATTTTTATCCCGATTATAGCGATCGGCGCGTGTTTGGGTGGCTTGCTCAACGCCCTTTGGTTAAAATGGGGCATGGATAAGGCATATTGCGATCTGATGGTGATGATCTGCATGGCGGCGTTCTTTACCACGGTGGTAAAAGCCCCGATCACGTCTATCGTCATGATTTGTGAGTTCACGGGCAGTTTTGCGCACCTGTTACCCGTCATTATCGCTGTTTTTATCGGGTATTTGATCGGCGAAACGTTCCGCACGGACGGTATTTACGAAGAGCTTTTGGAACAATACGAAAGAGAAACGAATATTCATGAACGGGTAAGTCAAGTATTTACGTTTACTGTGGAACACGGTGCTTTGGCGGAAAAACGCGTCGTTCGCGATATACTCTGGCCGTCTGGCGCGCGTGTAACGACGGTCGAACGGGGGGAAGAAAAGATTTTACCCGACGGCGATACAATGCTGCGTGGCGGCGATCGCCTGACGATCGTTTGCAGGACGGACAACCCCGAAAAGGCGCGCGAAGAATTAGAACATATCTTAGGCTGATTGTAAGGCGTATTCCGCGCGGCATATACACACACTCGTATTCATATACTAAACAAGGGGGTGTGGAAGGATGCGCTTATACGACGAAATTTTTAAAGATCCAAGCGATGGCGCGTGTTCGCGCTGTATCGTCGTGCCGGGCGGCGGCGGATATTTTGAAGGCGTACGATCGGTGGGGGATTTTTCCGACGAAAAAATCGTGGTCTATTTTCCACGGCAAGCGGTGGAGATCGAAGGGACGGAACTTACGATCAAAAAATATTACGACGGGGATTTACAGATCGGCGGCAGAGTGACGAGCGTTCGGGTGGTTTTACCTGGCGCAGACGGGGGTATAAAATAAATGCCCGTATTTTCCGTAAAAGAACGCTTGTATATTGAAGGGTTGATGCCGCAGCGCGCCCTGCTTCGGTTTCGACGGGCAGGGATCCCCGTATTTGACGTAACAAAAATAGACAAGACCACCTTGCTTATCAGCGTCGAAAAAAAAGACGTAGAAAAAGTTTTTGCAATTTATCCAAACCTGTGCTATAATAATAGAGAGCATTCTTCTTTTACGGCAAGATACGCACCTAAAAAAGGGCTTGCAAAATGGCTGAACGGTCTGAAAAAACGGACAGGATTGTTGCTTGGCGGGTTGCTCTTTGTGGGGATAACGTCGTTTGCAAATGGATTCGTGTTCAGCGTTGATTTCGTGGGGACGGACGTGTACGCAAGGGAAACGTACGCGGCGTTACAGGCTGCAAACGTGCGTATGTTTGCCCCCTATCGAGCAGGCAAAGAAGATATGATTTGCGCCAAACTGCTTGCCATTGACGGCGTGGAATTTTGCTCGATCAAAAAGAAAGGCATGCGTTTGGTGGTAGAAATGCGCACCGCGCCCTTTGCGAAAGACGGTTTTCAAAACGGAGCATTGTACGCAGAACGATCGGGACGGATTTTGTCAATGTCGGTGCTTAGGGGTACGGCATTGAAAAAAATGGGTGATTTTGTAAACGCGGGCGAACCGCTCGTCGGGGATTGGTTTTCTACCGAAAGCGGGGAACAGGCACGCGTACAAGTCATCGCGCGCGTGCGTATGTCGTGCACGTATGAGAGTGTGATCGCAGCAAACGACGAAGAAGAGGCGTTTGCGACGGCGTATCTTGCCGTAGGCGTAACGCAAAACGTTACGTTAACAAAGAGAGAGATAGCACGGACAAACAACGTTTTTTTGGTAAAACTGTCCTACGAAGCGATACAAACGATAAATTTTTAAAAGGGAAGAAGGGCGAGTACGTCGCCAAAAGGAGTAACAGATTGTCGATTTTTGATAAAACAACGGAATACGTAGACGTCGGGTCGGTGGACAAGTTGGCGCGTATTTTGGGCGCGTTTGATGAAAATTTAAACTTTTTATCACGGGAGCTTGGCATCGTGGCGTACGTGGAGGGCGTAAAGATCCGTTTGGAAGGGGAAACGCAACCCGTGCGCATCGGGGGACAAGTCTTAAACGCGCTTATAAAAATGGCGGAAAACGGCGAAGAGATCGATAAAGGGCGCATGGCGTATTGTATCGAGCTTGCCAAAGAAGGCAGAGCGGGGGAAATGGCGACGTTGGAAAGCGGCGTCGTGGCGATCACGGCGCGCGGAAAGCAGATCAAATGTAAAACGGTCGGGCAAAAGACGTACG
>JAZSJN010000047.1:0-12183 GCA_045534315.1 Candidatus Scatosoma sp. | reverse complement strand
CTCAATTTTATTATACCAAAAGGAGTTTTTATTCTCAAGAATTATATGTGTAACATTTCCTGAACCCCGCGTCTAACGCGGGGTATTACTATACAAAAAGCACGGCTGCGAAAATTCCCGCAGCCGTGTTCGCTTTTTACGTATTAACTTTTATACTTTTTCCTGCCAAACAGTGATATTTGCGTTTTCGTCGTCGTAGTTCTTACCCGCCTGCGCGTAATCGCAAAGGGTAATTTTGCCGTCCTTCGTCGTGATTTCATACGCTACGTTGCTGTTGAACGTCGTATTCTTTACGCGTTTTGCACGGACGTTTTTACCGTTTCTCGCCGTGATCGCCACGGGCTTGGTAATGTCTTCAAAACGGCAGTCGCGCGCAAGCGTAATCGGCCCTTGCGTGAAAGCAATCTTCTTATTCAAAACCCACATCTTGACGGGGGCTTTAAAACGCACTTCCACTTTATCTTTATTCCAAACGCGCGTGATAACGAGATAGCCGTTCTTTTCTTCGCCGTTTACCTTTTCGCCGTTGACAAACACGGTAAAATCTTCCGCCCATTCGGGAATACGCAAGCCGAGCGCAAAGGTCTGTCCTTTGCCGTTGACGTTGATTTTCGCGCCGTTATAGCGATAGGGATTTGCATACACGTCCACGCTGATTTTTGCACCGAAATCTTCCGTCTTAAAGCGGCAATCGTTGTACAAATTCACGTACACGCCGTCCTCGCCTTTCATCACCGCAAACAAGCCCATAATCGCCGTACCCGCCGCGCCGATACATACGCAACAACCGTACGATTTGCCTTCCTGCATGATTTGACAACCGCCCACACGCAAACCGCGTCTGTCATGGAACAAGGGGCTGTAACTGTCGAACGGGAAAGGTTCGAGCAACGTTACCAGATGCATCGTACCGTCACCGTCCCAAGTGCGGGCCTGCGTTCTGACCATCTGCTGTTCTTCGTTGTTCACCGCGCCGTACAGGGCGTTCAAGCCCGATTTTTCGACGTACGCCGCGTATTTTGCGTTACCCGTCAGCGACAGCAGTTTTGCGCAAAGTTTCAAGAACGTTACCGTTACGCAGGTTTCCTGCATAACCGTTTCCGCCGCAGGTTCGGTCTGCGTTTTGGAAGAATTGTCCAAAAGCTCGTGCCAGCAACCCGAACAACCAATGATCGTGTAGTCCGTTTCTACCAGCATATCTACAAAATTTTCTACCGCTTGCAAATGGTCGGGATTACCCGTTACTTTGTAATATTCCACCAAGCCTTCGAAACAACTCATCATTTCGTACGCTTTCGTCGTCGGGAACTGGTAAGGATACATCGTCTTGTTCAGACAGGTTTCAATTAAGTTAAATTGTTCGTTAAAGCCCGTCCCCACCAAATAGGTCGCAAAATCAAGGTATCTCTTTTCCCCCGTCAATACGTACAATTTGACGAACGGTTCTAATATAGAACAAGAATTCGTCGAGCCCCAAATACCTGAAGTTTCAAAAATCGTCTTCTGTTTTCTACCGTTGCCGACGTGTTTTACGATATAATTCGCATGGCGTTTCATGGCGTTGATAATTTTCTTTGCAAGCGCCTTGCTCTTACAAATATCCAAGAAATAGAACATGCCAAGCATGATGTACTTTCTTGACCAAATATCCCAACAAGCAAATTCCGTATCTCGCGTATACGTGGAAATACGTCCAAATTCGTCCTGCGTAGAAAGCAAATCCTGAATAGTGTCCACCAAAACCGCATACAATTTTTCATTTTTGGTTACGCGATAGGTGAGCGACGCGCCGCGCATCATTTTGCCCCAATATTCGCCGCGCCAACCGCCGTTTTTTCCGTCTTCACGAACGCGGAACTGTTCTACGAACAGCGTCCATTTTTCCGCGTCCAAAAGTTGCTTATTGATCGTAAAATCGATCAGCTTGCCACCGTAACCACCTAACTTGCTTTCCCCTACATTAGGAAATTTCAACACTACGCTTTTCATTGTTTTCTCCTTATAAAATATCGTTTGCGTAGACGGGGAAACTTTCGCAAATTTCCTTTACTTCCGCGCGTACTTCGTCAAAACAACTTTCTTTTTCTTTGATCACGCGCGCAACCAAACGCGCAACTTTTCTACACTCTTCTTCCTTAAATCCGCGCGAAGTTACCGCAGGCGTACCGATCCGCAGCCCGCTAGTGATAAACGGCGAAGTCGTTTCAAACGGGATCGTATTCTTGTTTGCCGTAATATGCACTTCGTCCAGCATTTTTTCCAATTCCTTGCCCGTTACCCCCGTTTCGCGCAAATCAAGCAACATCAAATGGTTGTCCGTGCCGCCCGATACCAGACGAATACCGCATTTTTTAAATTCGTCAGCCATCGCCGCTGCGTTGAGAATAATCTGTTTTTGATACGCTTTAAATTCAGGGGAAAGGGCTTCTTTAAACGCCACCGCTTTTGCCGCGATCACGTGCATTAAAGGCCCGCCTTGCGTGCCGGGGAATACCGCTTTGTCGATCTGTTTTGCGTACTGTTCCTTGCACATGATTACGCCGCCGCGCGGACCGCGCAAGGTCTTGTGCGTAGTCGTAGTAACAAAATCCGCGTAAGGCACGGGCGACGGGTGTTCGCCCGCTACAACCAAACCCGCAATATGCGCAATATCAACCATCATATACGCCCCAACTTTATCGCAGATCTCGCGGATACGCTTAAAATCCAAAACGCGAGGATACGCGCTCGCACCCGAAACGATCATTTTCGGTTGACATTCCAACGCGATTTTTTCCATTTCGTCATAATCGAGTACTTCGGTTTCCTTGGAAACGCTATAGGACACAAAGTTAAAATAGCTGCCTGAAACGTTGACGGGCGAACCGTGCGTTAAATGCCCACCGTGCGAAAGATCCATACCCATAACCGTATCCCCTGGTTTGAGCATGGCAAAATACACTGCGAAATTCGCCTGCGCGCCGCTGTGGGGCTGCACGTTACAATGATCGCACCCAAAGAGCGCTTTCAAACGATCGCGCGCAAGATTTTCAACCACGTCCACGTATTGGCAACCGCCGTAATAACGCTTGGACGGCAATCCTTCCGCATATTTATTGGTCAAATGCGAACCCATCGCCGCCATTACGGCAGGCGATACGATATTTTCGCTGGCAATCAATTCGATATTGTCGCGTTGACGACAAAGTTCGTCCTGCATCGCCCCGTAAATTTCGGGATCTGCATTTTTGATCAAAGTCATATCAATCATAGTCGTTCTCCTTTTTTAACAAACGCCTTTTTAGTTTGCCTTATTATATCATATCTTTTTTTATACTGTCAAGCGAATCAGTCCGTTTTCCTTTCTTCAAACCGCACTTCATTTAGGCGAAATCCACGTCGAAAAAATACCGCGCGGCAGCGACGTTTTCCGCCGCCAACGACAATACGTATCTTTCCCCGTCTATCGTTACCGACTTCGTTACCACGCCCTTATCCACGGCAATTTTCGACGGGCGAAACACCCCGTCCCCCGTCTTTTTAAAGATACTCTCTTTTTTTGTCCAGCTTTCAAAAAGATATTCAACGCGCTCGTTCTCGTCGAAAAGCAACGCAAATTCTTGCCGCTCCTGCTCCGTCAGCGTTTTTTGCAAAAACTCTGCTTTTTCAGACGCGATCTTTTCCACGTCTACGCCGATTGGCGCATTTCCCACCGCCACCGCAACGGCGTCGTGGCTGTGCGAGATCGAAAAATAACAGCTCGGAGAAGTCCATTTCCCATTTTTTTCCTTACAAAACGAAAGCCTTTCCATCTCGTAACCAAAACTTTCACGCAAGGCGTATTTTAATAATTTCCAGGCGTAATATTTTTGCCGCCGCACTTTTTCATTGCCGCAGGCAAGCACTTCGTTTTGCCTTTCTATCGGAAAAAGCACGTCCCGCCCCATGCCGTTTGGAATTTTCGTCAAATAAACGTCAACGATCAAGCCGTCCTTTCTCTCCACGCTTTTGCCCCCTAAAACATTTGCTCTTCTATCTGTCAACATTTTATCATATTTTATAAAAATATGCAAGATTTCACAATAAAAATGTTTTCTTGGTAAGAATATTACCGAATTTTGTCAAAAAATTTTCCAAAAACCTATTGCAATTGTGTAAAACTTGTGTTAAAATAATATAAAATATGTGCACATGCACACACATAGGAGGTCTGTTTCAAATGAACAAGTTTGCTAAACTCGTCGGCTATGATCCGAATAACAAGCAAACCAGCGTTAAAACAGAAGTCGTTTCCGGTATCGTAACGTTCTTGGCAATGGCTTACATTTTGACGTTGAACCCGCTACTGATGTTGGATATGTTTAAATCCAATCCTTATCCGCATCTCTACTCGTCGGTATTCGTAGCAACGGCGCTCGGTGCCTTTGTCGGTACTATGCTTATGGCGATCTACGCCAAATTGCCTTTGGCGCAAGCTCCTGGTCTTGGTTTGAACTCCATGGTCGGCGGTTTGCTCGGCGGCGGTTTGATCGGCTTTGCCCTTTCGTTCGGCAACGCGATGTTGCTCGTATTGATTTCTGGTATGCTGTTCTTGCTTTTGAGCGTTCTCAAAATCCACGGCATTTCCATCAGAGAAATTATTTACAAAGCAATTCCCGAATCGATCAGAAAGGCAATTTCCGTTGGTATCGGTTTGTTTATCGCCTTGATCGGTTTGACGAATGCAGGCATCATCGTTCCTGGTGACGGTACGATCGTTGATTTGGTGCAATTCTCCGCTTGGAACAAAGCGATCGCACCTGCGCTCGTTTGCGTATTTGGCTTTGCAGTAATTGCAATTCTTTCGCACTTTAACGTAAAAGGCGCAACCATTATCGGTATCATTGCTGCTACGCTCGTTGGTTTGATTCCCAAACTCGGAGTTACGCAATGGTCGGGCGAATCCTGGAAGTTCTGGGAACATTTCGAAGGTTTCTTCTCGTTCAAGACGGAAGAAGGCGGTACGTTCTTTGCGGCGTTCACGGAAGGTTTTAAATTTGAAAAAGGCGTCCCCGTTATGTCCTTGGTTATGGTCGTTATCACGTTCTGTATGATCGACATGTTCGATACCATGGGCACGTGCGTAGGCTGCTGCTCGGCGGCTGGCCTTATGACCGAAGACGGCGTTCCCGTAAACTATAATAAAATTATGGTAGCTGACTCTGTTGCTACCACCACGGGCGCGTTGTTTGGTACTTCTACGGTTACCACGTTCGTAGAATCGGGCGCAGGTATCGCGGCTGGCGGTAAAACCGGTCTTACGGCGTTCACGACGGCTTGCTTGTTCTTGCTTTCGATTTTCCTTCTTCCCTTGTTCGCTTCTATCCCCAGCGCAGCGGCTTCCGCGGCACTTATTTGGGTTGGTTGCTTGATGCTTAAAGGCGCTAAGGATCTGAAACTTGACAGCGTAAAAGATTTCGTTCCCGCATTCCTTACGATCGCGATTATGCCTTTCGGTTATTCGATCACCGACGGTATCGGCTTGGGTATTATTTCCTACTTTGGCATTGAACTTTGCGCATACGTTTACGGTTGGATCGCTTACGCTTGCAGCAAGAAAGAAGATAAGGTTAAACCCGTTTGGAATTTGAACGTTGTAACGATTATCATTACGGTATTGTTCCTCGTTTACTTCCTTGTGCCTACGTCTTTCTAACACAAAGAAGTTTATAACTTTATAGGCAAACAGCCGAAGTCTGAAAAAGACTTCGGCTGTTCGTTTTTATACGACAATTTTTAAAAAAGCAGAATATAATAAAAGCAGGAGATTTCGCTATGACCTTGCATGAATTGTTTTCCATCTGCTTACATATCCCCTATTCTCAGGTCGGACTGTCTGCCAACTACGCAATCAAGCGTGATCACTCAACGCTGTATATCTTTTTTCAGGATTCGGACGGCAAAAACGACTGGAAAATCAATCTTGATTTCCCCGCTAAACCCTATCGACACATGGATAAACCGACGTGGTTCGCTCACCGTGGCTTTGCGCGGACTTGGAAAGAGATCGAGCCTTTTCTCGCCCCCGAGATCGCCGATAAAAGCATTAAAAAAATCGTCATTGCGGGGTATTCGCACGGCGGCGCGCTTGCCATGCTCTGCCATGAATACGTTTGGTACCACCGCCCCGATCTGCGCTCTACCATAGAAGGTTACGGCTTTGGCGCGCCACGAGTCTTTTGGGGCAGACGCACAGCGGCGTTGAAACAGCGTTGGGAACGCTTTACTATTGTGCGAAATATCAACGATATCGTCACCCGTTTGCCGCCTGCTATTTTGGGTTTTTCCCACATGGGCACTCTTCTGAAAATCGGCGAAAAAGGCAAGTATTCTTCTGTCCAAGCGCACTTCGCTGAAAACATTTTGACCGAACTGAAAATTTACGACGAAGAACTGCATTAAACGAAAAAATACGGCATGCCTTAATCGACTCGCCGTATTTTTGGTTAAGCAAGTTGCTCCTATCCTGAACCGATTTACATTTCTTCAATATTGCTTTGACTGGCAATATTTACAGCATCTTCATGTCCGAAGTAAACTATATTTCCATCCCTTACACATTTAAAGTCGGATTTAATCCAATCCCATTCTTCATAAATATTTTCAGAATTTTTTTTCACTTCCATTTCTAAATCTTTTGCTAACTCTTCACTTTTACAATTTTTATCTTGTTGACCTAAGTGTTGACCTAGATGAAAAAAGTTCATCAAAAGTTGAAACAAAAAAGCTCTGAATCCCTTTAGAATTCATAGCCCTTTTTTGGTTGAGGCGACGGGACTTGAATCCGATTGGCACACACTGAAAGCCTTTATTTATAAGGGATTCAGCGATTCTTCGCCAATCCTTCGCCAAATTCTTCACCTTTCCTAAAAGCCACATTTTATTCAGATTTCTCAAAACAATTTTTCTTTCTGAACATACCTCAAAAATATTTTTCAAAATCAAAACTATCTATTTAACTTTCTCTCATTCTTCAATAATCTTTTTTATTGCTCTCGCATTTTTGCTCAACGTCTTTGAATTTTCCAATAAGGTTTTATACAACGACTTGACATCAGAGTCATTCAATACTCCATAGACCTGACTGTTTTTAATGGCTATTTCAAATAATCTTTGGGAGAATATATAGATTTCTATAACGAAGTACATCCCCACAACACTTTAAAATACAAAACCCCTCAGCAAGCAGAATTGATTACTGGTCATTGAAACCCGGTTCGTAAGTCTTCCCCCACTTTAACTTGTTTGATAAAATTTAATTGTTTGTGTTTTAGGTGTCCAAATGTTTTAAAACGATGTACGCCTTTATTTTCATGCAAAAAAAGGATTCAACACTCGAAAAATCCAAATGAACTGTTCGAAAGTTAAACCCTATTCCCATTTTTACTCCTTATTTTTTTCCAACTTCATACATACGACGAACGTAATATCAGTAAAATCGTAAGGCTCTTCCGCAAATCCACTTGCACAAAAAATATGTGTAGGTTCGCCATTTTCGTCAAACAAGACGGAAGGGCGTTCCAAATTCCCTTGCGTCGTCGTTTTTCCATCCGTCCACTCTATCGTTCTGGAATACACCTTGGGGTCGTCACCGATTTCAAAATCCACACAATCGTCGCTTTCCGCATAAAAGCCGCTGCCCCACTCACCTGTAATGCCATATGCACCATTTTTTACATCGTCCTTGGTGATTAGGCAAAATTTTTTCTTTTGCGCGTCATACCAAATGAACGGATCTTCAATATGCATATTTTCATCGGCAAAATCAAGAATCGGTTTGTCCGAAAGTCGCTTAAACTCGCCATCTGGTTTATCCGCTACCGCAATACCAAGCTTTAACGGCTTTCCAACGGCGCGGCGTGATTTATAGATCATATACGTTCTTCCATTTGGCATAATGGCGACTGACGGATTCGTGGTTATCGTACAATCCCAATGGTTGCAATCACGCGGCTGTAAAAGCGGCGTATCTCTACGCACGAATTCGCCATTGATATCATCGGCAACCGCAACACCAATGCGTTTTCTGTTCCAGGTCTCTTCGCCGTAAGCACTAGAAACGTCGTTTATGCTCGTCGGAATATCGCCGCCGTACGTCGTCCCCATATAGTAAAGATAGAACTTTCCGTTATGCTCCTTAATGCAGGTATTGTGCGTACTCATACCGTCGAAATATTCCCTGCCTCGACGGGGCAACGCAACGTTTTGGAAACGGTACGGCCCTTCGGGCTTATCAGCAACCGAGTGAATAATTTCGCTGTTAAATAACCAATTCCAACCAAAACCGTATTCCTTTTTCCAGCGGGATGAAAACATATGGTATTTTCCGCCCGATTTTATAACTGAGCAATCCCAGACGTAATAACCGTCTAATTTTAACGCGATATTTGCTTTTCCAACCTTATAACCAAAATCATTTTTTTTCATTAGCTTTTCCTTTTTCAATGAAAGATACGACACCCTTCAATAATTATTCCTAAAGATGGAACCGTTTTAATCAAGATTCATTTTCGTATTGCCGCATAATCCTAGCGAACTTTTAGCTAAATATCAATCAAATTATGATATCCCGTTAAGAGCTCCTCTTTATATAAATGAGAGTCGTTAGAAAGTTGCAACACACGCGGATAAACGTACTTTTCTTTTTCTTCAAAATGAATAACCGTAACCGACGAATGTCCCATATCAAATTTTGTACAAAACAATGGATAAGGAATATCCAAAACACTGCTTAAAAAAGCCAGTCCAAATGCTTGGTGGGCAAATAATGCAACCCGCGTTTCATTTGTTTTAACAACTTCGTAACGATTGTTTTCTCGGTCATGCTTATACCCCAAGGAAAGAAGAAATTCATCCACTTTTTCATCAACGGTCAATACCCCTTGTTTATATTTGGTATTTTGAAAATAATCATGCTTGTACCACTCTTTCCCCAAAGCAAGCACCTCGGGATTATTAAACTGTGCTACCGTTTCATAGTCTTGAAATGCAAATTTATAGTTACCGTTTTTATCAATTAAGGTAAAGTATTCCCAAGCGGTTGCCTCGTGCGCCCAATCTAATAACCTCATTTCTTTGCGTAAACGCTCGCACGTGGGTTGCGCGGTCTGTTTTGCGCGAAGTGCTGTGGAAGAATATATTTTATCCAAGCCGTACAACGCCAATCTTTTTGCTAAAGCCTTCGCTTGTTTCTGTCCTAATTCGGTCAAGCACTCTGGCTCATAAATAGGATCTCCGTGTCTAATATAATATAATAACATCTTTTCTTCCATAATAGCAGAATTTTTTCTGCTTGATAAATTTAGATTTTTTACTCCACTAGAAAATAACTGTCTTTTGCATAAAATCCAATGCTCAATCCAACTTTGCTTTTAGTCATCTTTCAAATTCTGTCATACCACTTTCCCTTTAATAGCTTCTACCACTTTTTTTGCGCAAATTTCAATAGCCTCGTCGGAAAGATGTATTTTGTCGTCTTCACGTACGTATTTGTAAACGTCTTGTCTTACAATCGAATTCAAGTCGTTGATTTCTATCCCCATCTCTTGCAATTTAGGAACGATTGCCGCATTGTATCTGTCAATGACGTTATTATCGTTATACTCATAATCGGGTCGAACGGGCGTCGTGGTAGCAAAAATAACTCTTTTTCCCAATATTTTCAACTCTCTCGCCACGCGGAGCATATTTTCCACGTATTCTTCTTCTTTGGTAAATGGTTGTTTACCATCGTCAAACAAACCCGTAGACGTATCCCAAAGCCCGTTATTCCAATGAATAACGTCACTTCCTTGGATTTGTTCTCTCAATTCAAACAGCATACGCAGCGTATATTTGACAAACCGACAATTATCTTCCGGTTGGAATACTTCATACTCGTCGCCAAGCAACTGGGGAACTTTTACCCCATACCCAATCAACCTAATAGAATCCCCTAACAACGTTATTTTTTTCATAGTAAAACCTTCTTTTTTATTCAAACAAAATCTATACTTTCCATTATATAGAGAAGGGCGTATTTTAACCGCCCTTCCCTTGTTTACAATCGTTATGTCAACGAATCAATCGTCGCGTTTTCCGCAAAAGCAACGATACCAAGCGACTTCGCAAAAGCAATTAATTGCTCCTTCGTATTATCTTCCGTACCGTCGTTATTTACGTCGTAATCGCTAAACATTCTATACATCAGGTACCGTATCGGCATACTCTCCACGTTAATTCTACGTTCCAATTCCGCATTACCGGCAACCGCCGTCAACGCCGTTTGAATATACCCGTACCAAGTCGTAAGCATAGACGAATCAGGATCTACTTTACCAAATCCCAGTGTACCTTCTTTATCATCATCGTCCCAATACTTTCCACTCCAAAGCAACTGTCCGCCGCCTGAGTGGTGTCCTATGGCCTCTTTGCCTGTCGTACTTGCCGTTCCATCGGTATAGAAAACAACTTCGTCCGCCAACTTCTGATACCAATCCATTTCCGTTTTCAAAAGGGTGAGCATTGCGTCGCTACCCGCGCCGTAATACGCGTCCATGAACGCCTCGACCAAACCGCCTTTCAGCGAATCTTCGTCCGTCCAAAGCACCGCGTTTACGTCTTTCGCCAACTGCCCTTTCAAGAAGGTTTTTAACGCCGCGAAATCGGTAGAAACCAAATCCCCCATTTGACCAAGGTCAAGCAACGTACGTACGCCGCTCTCTGCAATGGCTCGGTAGGTTGCCTGCATATTGCTGATGCTATCCAACGGCACAAAGTAATTGTCGTAGTAGGTAGAATAGTTCCAATAATATACTTTGTCCTTATTAGCGCCTGCAATCGTTTGCCACTTCGCCAATTCTTCAAAGTAATAGTCGTTGGTCTTTCCGCCGTAATAATCGGAAGTGTTGGTGTCATCGTTGATTGCGCGATACATATTCGCCTGAATCGGCGCAAACATAACCGCCACGTCTACCTTCGCCCCGTCGTACAGGGAAAGCCCTTCGCTCGTAGGCGCTGCAAGCGTAGAATTATACGCCAACATCAACAGATTAATTTCTCTGTCAAACGAATAATAGGTATTCATAAATTCCGCAAGCTTGTTCATAAACGTCAAATATTCGTCACTCGCCGCGTTATTAGAACCCCATTGCGTGGAATCGGGAGGGGAGAAAATATACTCTGTCTTACAATGTCCTTCCGCCTCGTCCTTGCAAATCAACGCGTACAATTCCGCCGCTACGTACGGAATCATATCCGTCTTGGAAAGGTTCAACGTTTTTACCGTCGCGCCGCTCCAATCCTGAATTTCCGTATACCAACTCGGGTGCGTCGCGCCGTATTTTTCATACGGCATTACCGTCGTGAAATTATGCCAGCTACCGCCGTAAATTTCCCAACTGTTGACGTAGCCCAATCTTCTTTGATAATCCCAATTCGGATAATATTTGCTATCGTAATAATAACTGTTTGCGTTAATAACGCCCGTCGCGCCGATTGCAGTAGCGTTATTGACGTAATCTTCACCGATTACCGTTTGCATACCGTCCGCCGCCCAATTATAATCGATAGACGGATTGAAAACGGCATACTCGCCTACGGGAACGACGATGTCGTCCGCCTTCGTATACGTATAAACGGTATCCGTAAAGAACGTGAGATTGACCGCCTGCTCAAATAAGCCGTAAACGGCGTTTAACGCCCCGTATTTCGTCTTGCCGTAAAGATATACTCTGCCGTTGTAATTTTCGATTCTATACCCCGTTTCCGTCGTCAAATCGGACGTATCAAGTCCTGCTTGGCAAGCCAACTCGTACCCGATTACGAAATACCCTGCAGGCACTTCGTCCAAACAATCGGTTTTCAGGATAGAAAGTTCTTTACCGAACAATTCCGCAGACCATTTTTTCAATTCGTCCGCCGCGTAGGTATATTCGTCGTAGCCCGGTTTACCCGTCGCGTCCACGACCGCAATCCCCTTTGCCGTTTGCAAAGTTATATCTTCGTTGATATAACCGCGAAGTTCGGTCGCGTAGATATTGCCACTACCCCAAAGCGTCCAAACGAAAATATCTTTCACGTTCGACGCCGTTGCCGTAAACGTGTCGCCGTAGTTCGCCACCGTCACCGTCCACGTGCCGTCGTTGTTGTTCGTCAAGATAAATTCTCGCCATTCCCAAGTGATGG
>JAZSJN010000172.1:0-5723 GCA_045534315.1 Candidatus Scatosoma sp. | reverse complement strand
AAAAAGCGGCTTTTTTAGCCGCTTTTGTTTTTATGGCTTGGAATCAAAGGTAACTTCTTTGCCGTAGAAATATACGGCAACCGTGCCAGGCCCTGCCGACGCACCGATAATCGGACCGATATACCCTATTTCTATCGCAATATCTTCACCCGCAAGCGCTTCTGCCACCAAATTTTTTAACGTTTCCGCGTCGTCTTCGCAATCTGCGTGTACGACGAAGATTTTTTGATGAGGTACGCAGACGTACTCTTCTTTTACACGCTCGGCAAGGCGTCTTAACGACGTCGCCCTGCCCTTGACCTTTTCGATCGCGGCGTTATTGCCGTTTACGTCGGAAATGAGAATGGGTTTTACGCTCAAAAGTCCGCCGAAAAAGGCGCTTGCCGCGCTTACTCTGCCCGCTTTTTTCAAATACGTCAGCTTTTCGGGCGTACATTCTTGGTTGACCGTGAGTTTGTTTGCTTCCAACCAAGCCGCCGTTTCTTCAATCGTTTTCCCTTCGGCGCGAAGTTCCGCCGCGCGAATACAAAGCAACCCCAAACCGTAACAGGAAATCAAACTATCCACGCACACGATCTTGCTGTCAGGATACTTAGCAAGCAGTTCATCGCGTACTGTATAGCTAGCTTTCACCGAATTGGACAGCGCCGACGAGCAGGATATTGACAAAATATCATACCCGTCCGCTATGTATTTTTCAAACGCTTCTCGATACTGCGCGGCGTTTACCTGCGACGTGATCATTCGCTTGCCTGCGCGCATTTCCGCGTAAAAATCTTTAAAGGAAAGCTCTTTCCACTCCAAATCTGCCGCATAATCTCGGTCTTCATAGGAAAAGTGCATGGGAAGATAATCAATCCCATACGTTTCTCGCAATTCCTTGCTTAAATCACAGCAAGAATCGCTAACTATTACATATTTTTTCATAATTTTTACTCCTAGATTTTATTCAACAATCAACAAAAAGTCGTACACGTCCTGTCCTCCGTCGATTTCGTAAAGTTCCAACGTAGGATATTTATCCGCAACGTAGCCGCGGAAAGTTTCTTTTTCTTCTTCCGTTACGTCCTTGCCATAGGAAACGAGAAAATATTCCTTTTCCCCTACCTGCATTTTCTCGGCGAGCGCGCAAAGAGCGTCTACCTTATCGGGCGCACATACCAACATCGTCTTGTCAGTAAAACCCATATATTCGTCCTTTTTTACCGTTACTCCGTTGAGCAAGGTATCACGCACCGATCTTGCCACCATACCCGTCTGCGTATTTTGCATGCTTTCTACGAGCAAAGCCGCAATCTCGTCCGCGTTATCTGCGCTATAATCAAGCATAGAAAGAGCGGAATACCCTTGTCCGATATTCTTTGTTTCGACCACGCGGATATTCGATTCGGTGTAAATCTTTGCCGCTTGATTTGCCGCCAAAATTACGTTACCGTTATTAGGTAAAACGAAAATATAATCGGCGTTTACTTCGTCAAACGCCTGCACAAAATCTTCGGATGACGGGTTGTTCGTCTGACCACCGCAAATGACGTAATCCGCGCCCATTTCTAAAAACGTTTGGCGTAATCCGTCCCCCGTTGCCACCGTTACCAACGCGAATTTTCTGCGCGCACGTTTGGGTTTTTTGATCTCCGTTTTTTGCGGTATGGATTTTTCTTCTTTCAGCGTTTCGTTGTGCTGCAAGGTCATATTTTCAATTTTGACCGTCAAAAATTCGCCGTAATTTTGACACTCTTTCATAACGATCCATGGCGTAAGCGTATGCACGTGGATTTTGATAATCGTGCCCGTTTGGAATGCCACGACCGAATCGCCAACCGATTCCAAAAACGCCTTTAATCTTTCTAAATCAAAATTCTTTACGTCCGTTTTGCTCGTCTGCAACTGCAACAAAAATTCCGTGCAATACCCATAAACCATCTCGGAATTTTCGTTAAACTTGGAAAGATCCAGCGATTTTTTACCGCTGCTTTCCGACACGGAAAGCTCGTTTTTCAACTCTTCTCCGCCGAGCGTTTTGCAGAACCCTTCCGTGATGTACACAAGTCCCGCGCCGCCGCTGTCGATCACACCCGCTTCTTTTAATACAGCCAATAGATCGGGCGTCTTTTCCAAAGATTTTTTCATTTCGTAAAGATAACCTACGAAAAATTCTTGCACGGTCGTTTCCGAATGCAGCTCTGCGCAGGCATTTTCCACAGCTTCGCGCGCAACCGTCAAAATCGTACCTTCAACGGGATGCGCCACCGCGCCGTACGCGCATTTAACGCCTTGCTTTAACGCGCTACCAAACTGCCGTAAATCTGCCGTTTCCAAGCCCGTTAAACCTTCGGCAAGCCCAAAGAAAAGCTGTGATAAAATAACGCCCGAATTTCCCCTCGCGCCAAGCAACATCCCTTGCGACATGGCTTGCGATTTTTCCGCCAACGTTTCGCCTGTACACGCCTGTAATTGATCCAAGCCGCCTTGCAAGGTAAGATACATATTTTCGCCCGTATCCCCATCGGGGATCGGGAACACGTTCAAGTCGTTAACTTCCTGTAAATTAGCGCGCAAATTCGCTACGCCACCCAGGATCATTTTCTCAAACAATTCGCCGTCGATCACTTTTCTTTCGTTCAACACAGCAAATTTTCTCCTTTCTACTTGCGTTTGTTTTTTTACAAAATAATTGTAACATATTTTTATGACAATTTCAAGCATTTTATATATATTTGCAAAAATTTCCTTTAAGGAATATAAACACAAAATTTTATTCTTCCACTTACCGCAAAGCAATCAAAAAAGGACGGTTTTTGCCGTCCTTTTCTATTTTATATTGAAATTTATTACAACGCCGTTTGCGTATCGTCGGGATCCCCTTCGCGCGCAAGCTTATATTCGAGCGACCAGTCCAAATCGCGGTATTTTTCACCGCGGGGATCGGTTTTGATCCATTCGAGCAGCATATCCAGCATTTCTTCCGTCCAAGTCGCTCTGTCGATCTGCGCCGTCGTAAACTTGTTTGCGGCAATCATTTCAAACCCAAAATCATCTTTTACGTGCGTTTTCGCCGCGCCTTCTACCACTTCTTGTACCAAGTGCGAAGGAATGAACAGAACGCCGCCGCCCGCGCCGTACACGATGTCGCCGGGCAAAACCGTCGCTTTACCGATACGGGTAACGCTGTTGAAATCTTTCATAACGAACTCACGGATAGGCGTGGGATCGATACCGCGGTAGTACACCTGCACGTCGGGTACTTGTTTCATCTGTTCGGTATCGCGGATACCGCCCCAAATAACGCCGCCGCCCGTCTTGGTTTTCGTCTTGATCGCCGTCGTCAAGTTACCACCGAGGAACGTCCCTTTATAGATTTTGTCGTACATATCCGCAACGACAACGTCCCCTTCCACAAGGCTGTCGATTACCCATTGATTGTAATTTCCCTTTCTGCCTTCCTGCGCGCCGACGCCGAACATAACTTCGTGCAAATCGGGACGGGTGGGAACGAACGTACACGTAACCGCACGCCCGATCAATTTTCTACCGTCGTCGTGGAGCGTTTTCAAATCCCCTTCAAACTGCGATTCATACCCTTTTAAATAAATGGGTTTCCACAGTTCTTCCAAGGTCATTTTCCGCATTTCGTCCAAATATTTTTGCGGAACTTTCGGTCTGCCGTCTTCAAAACGTTCGCCCTTCCAAAGCGGAGTTAAAGCAATAATTTCTTCTCTGCTGTTAAATTTAATCATACTATATATCTTCCTTTTTTTATTATTCTACTGTAATCAGGAACGTTGCACCAGCCGTCAATTTCAGGTCAATCTTTCCCGTTGCTTTACCCGTGTATACGGGTTTCATATTTCCTTCTTCGCGCAAAATCTCGATTTGTTCTTGCGTTAAGTTCTTCCAACCCTTTCTTTGCGCCAAGCGGTACGGATTGGTATGTTCTTTATCGATACACCAAATCGTTACCGTTTTACCGCAAATATCTTCTTCAAATTCGATCGTTTCTTCTTTGTCTTCCGCGGGAATAAGGAAATTACCTTCGCCATAGCAAAGCAGAACTGCATATTTTCCGTCGTCGTCTTTGGTCGGGATTACGGTTACTTCGTCCCCTTGCATGGGATATGCAGTTAAGACGTCCGTCGAACAACGCAATACGTTTTCATTCAATTTTGACGCCAAAATATAAGCGTTATAAATGGGTTTTTTGATAAAGTTCAAGGTAAAGAAGTTTCTAAATCCCGAAAAATCTTCCGTCATTTCGTGCTGTCCCGAAAGGCAAATCAACAGGTTTTTAATATTCAACCCCGAACGGATAAGAAAATAGATAAAACGCACGAAGTACGCGGAATTGATTTCCGTTTCGCGGAACATCAAAAACTTACACTCGTCCTTGTTGAAAAAGCCCATTGACGCCGCGCCCCACTCGTCCGCGATAATCGGTGTGTCTTCAAAACCGCATTTTTTAATAATATCCAACTTCGGACGTTGTCTGTCAAGATTTCCCCAAACAGACACGCCGCCGTCTCCCGTGTTAAGGTACGCAGGATCAGTGCCGTAGAAATGCATCGTGATATAATCAAGGTCCAAATTCTTTTCTTTGACCATCTTCAAAAATTCTTCCAAGAAGAAGGTGCTTGCAGCAAGAGTAGGTCCGCCAACGGCAACCGACGTTCTGGCGCGACGTATACCGCGAACAAAGCTCTCGTACATAGACACGTATTCTTCTACGCGACGCATCGTATCCCACGGCTCATTTGCCATAAAGAACAAGGGCATATCCGGCTCGTTAAAGCATTGACAGAACCAACCGTTTACCCTTTCCACGCCGTAACGCTCTACGATATGCTTGGTGTACTGATAACAGACTTCTTCCCAAATCTCGGGCGTTTTCGGGGGAGAAGTATTCCACATTTTGCCCTTATAACGCGTCTTGCCTTTTGATGCGCTGGATTTACCGCAGCTTTCCCTTGCAATACAATCGGGCATACCACCGTAGGCAAGCACCAGATTGTATCCCTTTTCCGTCAGATAATCCATACGCAAATCGCTGAGCGTGAAATCAAAGCACAACTTACCGTCGTTATCAAGTGACACGATATCTTCAAACATAGTATAAATACGGACGGTATGGCATGCTTTATCCGCTGCAATTTGATCCAAAATGCGTTTTCCCCAATCGTCTTCTATCGCGTCCGTGGGATGAAAAAGGCATCCGTTCCAAAAATTTTGTTGTTTTTTAACCACTTCGTTAGAAATCTTAATCATACGTGTTACTCCTTATTTCCCTTGGATCGCTTCTAACAAGCCTTTCAAATAGCCGATTGCAAACAGTCTACCCATGGAGGCGTACCCTGCCACTTCGGTATTTTCCCCTTTCATCGTCGGTACGTGATCGACGCGAATAGGCACGTCAATACCAAGCTTGGTATACAAACGAAGAAGTTTCGCCATATCCAAATCGCCGTTGTCGTGGAAAGTTTCCCTAAATTTTTTCAGCGTACCCGTCGTGTTTCTAAAATGCACGAAGAAAATCTTTTTTGCAAAGTCTTCGATCGTCTTTTCCACGTCCGCGCCCATGATATAGAAGTTCGCCTGACACATGGTCAGCCCCAACATTTCGCTGGGATAAATATCGTAAATTGCCTTTTTGATATTCTCGACGTTAATCATAATACGGGATACGACGCGAAGGACCGGCACGTGGTGATCGTCGGGGTGTAACGCGAGTT
>JAZSJN010000149.1:0-2131 GCA_045534315.1 Candidatus Scatosoma sp. | reverse complement strand
AGAGCGTAATTTTCGCATTTATGAAAATGCGGCGGCGTATACGGTAGGAGAATTTACGTGCGATAGTGTAGGCATCAAGCGTGTGGAAATCGATTGGATTGGCGGCAACGTCGAGATTGAACAAAGTCCGTTGGCGAAGGTGTCCGTACTGGAAGAAGAAAATAATCTTGCAGAAGAAAAACGTCTGCATACGTATCTAAACGAAGGGGTTTTACAGGTCAAATATTGCCGTTCTGGTTGCCTTGCGAAAATTGACGAAACACAAAAAAATTTGCAGGTGGATATTCCCAAAGGGGTTGACTTGAAAATAAACGGTGTGAGCGCAAACGTGTATTTGGGCGTTTTGGAGCTTGGCGATCTTTCCGTGGAAACAAATACGGGTTGCATTGAAGGGGAACGTATTCTTTGTCAACGGGCGGAACTTGAAACGGACAGCGGTTATATCGGCGTCGGCGCGTTGACGGCGCCGCAAGTGGAAGTGGAAAGTTTGTCGGGGGATATTCATTTGGTTGCGCCCATTTGTCAAAACACCGAAATCGAAACGAAAAATGGGAATGTCACGTTGTATTTGCAGGGGGACGTGTCCGCGTTGATTGGTTTTGAAACGCAAAAAGGCACGTTAAAAACCGAACGAAAATATGAAAGAAAGGGAAAGGATTATTTCTTTGCTTTTGACGGGCAAAATACGGTACAAGCCAGCATTATAAAAATCGTCGTAGAAACGGACAGCGGCAATCTTTGCGTTGAATAGAAAGTAGAGCAAAAATCCCCAAGCGAAAATCGCTTGGGGATAATTATAGCCAAAAGAATCCGCCTGTGCCGCACCTCGACGAAGGGTGAACCCGCTATAAGCAGGTGGGTGCCGCATCTTGACGCATCGAACTTTCCGTATAAATACAGACCTTGTCTATCGCCTAGAATGACCGCTCCCGAATAAATACTGTGGATTCCGCAAAAGCGTCGAACTCCGTACACCGCAGATTGTATCTATATTATACTCGGCAAAAAGTGGTTTGTCAACAAAATGCATTGACAAAAATTGAGCGCCCGTTTTCCATTTTTTCACGAAAAATAAATCCGAGCGATAATGTTTTTTAGTAAAAAAACATTTTTTTAGTAAAAGGGTTATAATTTTCTTGCTTTTTTTTACGAAACGGATTAAAATAGAAATGAAAAAAATGCAATCATTTGCAAAAGAGGTAGAATTATGTTTATCACGGGTGAAATCAACGAAAACACGGTTGCGTATGCGGATTTTGAAAAATACGAAAATCAAATCGTGACGATTAAAGGTACGATCCACAATATCCGCATGATGTCGGATTTTGCGTTCGTCATTTTGCGTACGGCGCGCGAAACGATCCAATGCGTTTATGCGGAAAGCTTTTCCGATTACCGCATGGGCGAAGACGTAAAAGAAGAATGTGCGGCAAAGATCACGGGTAAAGTCGTAGCGGGCGAAACCAAAGACGGTAGCAAGCGTTACGAAGTGCAAATCCACGGTATCGAATTGCTTTCTCATCCCGCGGAAATTCCGCCCGTCGTTATCACGAAAAAACAGGTCAATTGCGATCTTTCGACCAAGCTCGATTACCGTCCCGTTACGTTGCGCAACCCCAAAGAGCGCGCAATTTTTAAATTGCAGGAGGGGATTCAGCGTGGGTTCCGCGAGTATTTGACGACGCAGGGCTTTACCGAAATCCACTCGCCTAAGATCAATTTTGCGGGCGCAGAAGGTGGTACGAACGTATTCAAACTCGACTATTTTGGCAAGCAGGTGTATTTGGCGCAGTCCCCGCAGCTTTATAAGCAAGCAATGGTAGCGGTGTATGAACGCGTATTTGAAATTGCACCTGTATTCCGTGCGGAACACCATGATACCAGCCGACATTTGAACGAATATATTTCCATGGACTTCGAAATGGGTTTTATCGACAGTTTTGAAGATATTATGAACATGGAAGCAGGCGTTTTGAAATATATTATGAACTTGCTGAAAACAGAATACAAAAACGAAGTTGATCTTTTGCATATCGAAATTCCCGAAATCAAGGAAATTCCCGTGCTGAAATTCATGGAAGCGAAAGAAATTATCATGAAGAAATTCAAATACCAGCCTACGGACATGAAG
>JAZSJN010000194.1:0-2025 GCA_045534315.1 Candidatus Scatosoma sp. | reverse complement strand
CGCGCATGCGCCGTACTTTATCAATTTTGCGAACCCCGCCGACGATATGGCGGCAAAATCCTACGGCTACGTACTTGATACGGCAAAGGCGTTAAAGCTGATGGGTGGAAAGCGCGTGGTGTTTCACCCTGCGGCGCAGGGTAAGGCAAGTCGCGAAGAAGCGGTTTTGCTCACGATTGAACGGCTGAAAATTCTGCGAGATTATATCTATCTAAACGACATGCAAGATATGATTTTTTGCCCTGAAACGATGGGCAAGCTCGCGCAGATCGGTACGGTAGAAGAGATCGTGCGTTTCTGCAAGGTTGATCCCGTGTATACCCCTTGTGTAGATTTTGGACATATTAACGCGCGAGAACGCGGCTCGTTGAACACCGTGGCGGATTATCAAAGCCGTCTGCAATATATGATTGACGAGCTTGGATATGAACGTATGAAACATTTTCACGTGCATTTTTCTAAAATTATGTACGGCGCAAAGGGCGAAATTAAACATTTGACGTTTGAAGACGAAGTGTACGGTCCGAACTTTGAACCCCTTGCGGCAGCGTTAAAGGCGCTGAAATTAGAACCGTATATCGTCAGCGAAAGCGCAGGTAAACAAATCGAAGAAGCGGAAATTATGAAAAAAATGTACTTTGGTGTATAAAAAAGCGAACGATTTATCGTCGTACACTTGACGAACGGCGTTTTTTTTGCTAAAATATATAATAAGAGGTAGAATATGGTTTGCACGAACGGGAAAAAGATATTAGCGTTATCCGATTGTCAGGCGGTTTATACTTCTTGTTTATATCAGTTGCGCTATATAACGGGGTTAGAGCCTGAAAACGGTTGCGCAATCGTAGACGAAACGGGGACGACCTTGTATACCGACATGCGGTATATGGAAGCGGCGGAAAAATTGCTGGCAGGGACGGACGTCAAACCCGTGCTGTATAAGCAGGACGAACTGCTTAAACGCCTTGCCTCGTATAACAGCGTCGGTATTTCTTTTGACCAAACGACGCATTCGGAATATCTTGCTCTGGAAAAAGCTGGCGTAAAAATGCAAAATATCGACGGCGCGTACGAACAAGCAATGTCGGTGAAAAACGAGTGGGAGCTTGCGAATATCGCCAAGGCTTGCCAAATCGCGGAAGACGGGTTTAACGCCCTGTTGCCCGAGATTAAGGAAGGTATGACGGAAACGGAAGTGGCGGCGTTGCTCGAATATAAGATGCGGGCGTTCGGCGCGCAGGGGCTGTCCTTTGAAACGATCGTTGCGTTCGGCGCGCATGCGGCTGTGCCCCACCATGAAACGGGGACGACAAAGCTTGAATTCGGCGACGAAATTTTGATTGATTTCGGTTGCAAAGTTAACGGGTACTGTTCGGATATTACGCGGACGTTTTTATTCGGCGACGATGGAAAACACGAAGAATTTAAAAAGGCGTACGCGCACGTTTTGGCGGCACATAACTTAGCGCAAGAAAAGATAACGTCGGGTATGACGGGCAAGCAAGCCGACGCGATTGCGCGCGATTATCTGAAAGAAAAGGGCTATGGGGAGCTGTTTACCCATTCGCTTGGACACGGTATCGGACTGAACGTGCATGAAAAGCCGTCGATCAGCCCTAAAGGGGAACAAACCCTTTGCGACGGTATGGTGTTCTCGGATGAGCCGGGCGTGTACAAAGCGGGGGAATATGGTATACGTATCGAAGATACGGTAGCCCTTAAAAACGGAAAGATAAAGAGCTTTATGGGCAAAACCCAAAAAGATCTTTTGATATTATAAAAAATAATTATAGGATATAAGGAGAAACATTATGGCACAGATTTTGGCAGGCGATATTCGTAAAGGCGTAACTTTCGAGTACAAGAGCGGCGTTTATACCGTTACCGAATTCCAGCACGTAAAACCCGGTAAGGGCGCGGCGTTCGTTAGATGTACGTTGAAAAACGTAGTAACCGGTCAGGTGTTGTCGAACGAAACGTTCAACCCCACTACGAAACTTGAAACGGCGCAGGTAGAAACGAAGA
>JAZSJN010000084.1:0-11030 GCA_045534315.1 Candidatus Scatosoma sp. | reverse complement strand
AGGAAGGCTACGAAGTCGTTCACAACAAACCCCGTATCTGAATTTCAGAAACGATCTTTAAGAAAACGACAGCGTTTTTCTATTATCGCTTTATGCGTAAGATTACGGGGATGGAAATGCCCAAGGACGTCGGCGATTTTAAATTGTACGATCGCAAAGTAGTTGACGCAATTCTTTCTATGGGCGAGCACGACCGTTTGCTCCGTGCGCAAGTAACGTGGGTAGGCTTTAAACAAACGATTATTGAATTCGACCGTCCCGAGCGCGTTGCAGGCGAAACGCATTATACGTTAAAAAAGATGATTCGTCTTGCAGAATCGGGGATATTCCCAAATACTGAATATACGTTGACCTTACCGATTAAGTTGGGGCTGTTGTTTGGATTTATGAGTGTCGCGTGCTTTATCACTTTTATCGTATTGACCTGTTGCAACGTAGCGTTTGGCGGGTTAACGGCATGGTTATTCCCCACCGTAGCGTTGATTGGATCGATGCTGCTCGTTTGTCAAGGCTTGGCAAATATTCATACGGGAATGATTTATAAAGAAGTTCAAAACAGACCGAAATATATCGTTTCGGAAAAGTATAATTTTGAGGATTAAGCCGAACGAAAGGCGTTGAAAAGCAATGATGGAAAAAATATCTTTAATAATTCCTTGTTATAACGAAGAGGAATCTCTGCCCTATCTTTTTGCTGAGCTCAAAAAGGTAACGGCGGAAATGTCGGAATACGATTTTGAAATGCTGTTTGTAGATGACGGCTCTAAGGATAAAACCTTGCAGCAGCTCCGTGAAATGGCGAAAGAAGACGGGCGGGTAAAATACATTTCGTTTTCCCGTAATTTTGGTAAAGAAGCGGCTATGTACGCAGGCTTTTGCAACGTGACGGGGGATTACGCGGCAGTTATGGACGCGGACATGCAAGATCCGCCCTCGTTGCTCCCTAAAATGATGGAAATTATTAAAACAGGAGAATACGACAGCGTCGCAACCCGCCGTGAAACACGCAAGGGCGAACCCAAACTCCGTTCGTTTTTCGCGCGAACGTTTTATAAGTTGATCAATAAAGTGTCCGACGCCGATATCGTAGACGGCGCGCGTGATTTTCGCCTGATGAAACGCTCGATGGTGGATTCGATTGTGGCAATGAGCGAACGCGATCGTTTTTCGAAAGGTATCTTCGGTTGGATCGGATTTAGAACGTACTGGTTGCCTTATGAAAACGTGGAACGTGTCGCAGGACAAACGAAATGGAGCTTTAAAAAACTGTTTAAATATTCCATTGACGGTATTGTGGATTTTTCGGATGCGCCGCTTAAAATATCGACGGGGCTTGGGATTTTCTCGTTGCTTGGCTTTTTGGGTATGCTGATTTTTGCGTTGGTACGTACAATTGGGTACGATTATCCGATTATGGATTGGCCTTTATTGGTTAGTATCATGTGTTTTTTGACGGGTATGACGTTGTGTTGTTTGGGAATTGTCGGCATCTATATAGCGAAGATATTTAAAGAAACCAAGCATAGACCTGGGTATATCATAGGCGAAACGAACAAGGACGACGCCGTTAGTAAATGAGTAAAAACGGTTGCGATTTATTCGCAACCGTTTCCTTAGTTTTTATTGAAAAGTACAAAAGGAGCGCGTATGCAAGAAGAAAAAATAACTGAAACGGTAGCCCTGAATCATAAAACGTGGCTGCAAAAATACGGGTACTTACTCATTTTTGCGGCGGTATCCGTTTTGATTGCGCTGTTTGCGTTTGGCGGCTCGCCCTTTTATCCGATTAACGAGTGGGAAGACCCCAACTGCTTTTTGACCGTAGGCAGAGCCGTGCTAGACGGTAAAGTTATGTATCGGGATATTTACGAACAAAAAGGTCCGTACGTGTACTTTTTGCATGTAATTGCCGCGCTTATTTCCGATACGTCTTTTTTAGGCGCATGGTTTTTGGAAATTATCAATCTGTTTTTCGTAATGCTTTTGGTGGCAAAAATTGTCGGATTGTACGGACACAAACGCGCGACTTGCGTATTTTGCGCGGTATTAATCGCATTTTCTGCTTGTTTTTCGTATGCGATGCGTACGGGGGATAGTGTGGAAGAATTCGTTTCGCCGCTGTATCTGTGGTTGTTGTATATTACAGTCAAAAATATCAAAGCGGACAAGGGATTTTCAACCTGCCAATATCTGTTGATCGGTGTTACTGCAGGGATTGTTTTTTGGAGTAAATTTACGCTCGTTGGGATATATTTGGGGTGGTTTGTTTATTTTATATGGCGTAGCGTTCGCCGCAAAGAAGGCAAAGAGATAGCAAAAGCGATCTTATATATTCTCGGCGGAGTCGCGATCGCCACGTTACCTTGTGCGATATATTTCTTGGCGACAGGCGCGGTGGAAGACTGGCTTACTTCCTATTTATATAACAATCTTTTCGTGTATTCGGGAAAAGAAAGCCTTTTTATGACGGTGTGGCAGTTGATTAAGGCAATTTTGCTCACGATCGTTTGCAATCCACACTATACACTGCCCATGATTTTTGGCGTAATTTGGTTCGTGATGAAAAGAAAGGGGGAAGAACGTTGGTTTTTGCTTTGGATTATTCCCGCGGCGGCATTTGCTTTGTACGTAGGCGGTAGGGGGTATCGTTATTACGGGTTGCCCTTGTACGTATTCGCGGTATTTGGCTACGTTGCGGTTGCGGAGTGGTTGCAAGAAAAGTCGATGGTGTGGGTGCGGAGTGTCGCTTGTATAGCCTCTGCAGTGATCGCGATCAGTTCGCCTATCTTCTTTTTCTTGAACGGAAATCAACATTATTTATTCCGAACGAAAGAAGATATTGCGCAATACAAGGTAGCGGCGTATATTGAAGAATACGGCGACGACGATCCTACGTTGCTTACTTGGGGTATGTTGGATTCCGGGTTTTATTTGGCAGCAGAGCAAATTCCCGCCTTTAAGCATTTTAATCAATTGAACATACCGCTGGAAGAAATGTACAGCGAAGTGCAGCGGTATATGGACGAAGGACTTGCCGATTTCGTCGTGTATCGAATCAACGAGCAAAATCCCGACGCGCTTTCTCATGCGAACTACAAAGAAGTTTTACGATTGGAAGAGTGGCTTAGCGGAAAGAAAGTAACCTATATTCTTTATCAGTTACACGAGAACTTAAACGCATAAAAACAACCCCGTGGGCGAGATTGCCCACGGGGTTTTATCGGTCGTTTTTTATGATCTCGTTGCCAAATATACCATTAAAACGGATATGTCTGCGGGGTTAACGCCCGAAATTCTGCCCGCTTGCCCAAGGTTGAACGGACGGATACGGTCTAATTTTTCCCGTGCCTCCAACCGCAAGCCCGCAATGGAATGGTAATCGATATCGGGGGGTAGCAGTTTATCTTCCAATTTTTTCGCTCGTTCAATAATATCCAAGCCCTGTTTTAAATACCCTTCGTACTTGACGGTGATTTCCGCCGTTTCTAAGACATTTTTGGGGTATTCATTAAATACGTTAAAACGCGCCATAATATCTTTTAAAGGGACGGAACGTTTAATCATGTCCGCATACGACACACCGCCGTTAGGTTCGCTGTAACCGTATTCCGCCAAAAACGCCGACGCGTCCTTTTGGGGCACGCGCGTTTGCAGGGCGGAAAGCAGCTCTTCGTATTTTGCCTTACGCTGTAAATAGCGCGCATAACGCTCCTTGGTAACCAAACCGACTTCTTTGCCCTTTTCAGTCAAACGGAAATCGGCGTTGTCCTGCCGCAAGCAAATTCGATGTTCGGCGCGCGAAGTCATCATTCGGTAGGGCTCGTCCGTGCCTTTTGTTACCAAATCGTCGATCAAAACGCCGATATCCGCCTCGTCGCGACGGAGCGTAAAGGGGGGAAGCCCGCGGAGTTTTAACGACGCGTTCAAACCTGCCATTAAGCCTTGCGCCGCGGCTTCTTCATACCCCGAAGTGCCGTTGATTTGCCCTGCGGTGTAAATGCCTTCGACATTTTTAAATTCCAAAGTGGGCAATACGTCCAACGTATCGATGCAATCGTATTCGATCGCATAGCCGTATCGCATAATATCGGCGTGCTCCAAGCCTGCAACCGACGCGTACATAGCCCGTTGTACGTCATGCGGCATAGAAGTCGACATGCCTTGCACGTATACTTCCAAAGTATCCGCGCCTTCCGGTTCTAAGAAAATTTGGTGGCGTTCTTTGTCTTTAAAACGGACAACTTTCGTTTCGATGGACGGACAATAGCGCGGGCCCGTCGATAAAATCGTTCCGTCGTATAAGGGGGAACGGTCGAGATTGTCCATAATGATCCCGTGCGTTTCCAAATTCGTGTAGGTGAGATAGCAGGGCATCTTGTTTTTAGGCGGATTGTCGTGCATAAAGGAAAAAGGATAAATATCCGTATCGCCGTTTTGCACTTCGCATTTGGAATAATCCACCGTTCTGCCGTCCACACGCGCGGGCGTACCCGTCTTAAAGCGGCGCACGTTAAAACCGAGCTTGATTAAATTTTCGGTGAGATACGTAGCGGGGGCAAAGCCGTTTGGACCGGATTTTTGTACTACGTGCCCCGTGATTGTTTCGCTGTTGAGATATACCCCTGTGCAAAGAATGACCGCGCGGCAGGAAATCACACTGCCGTAGCTTGTTTTGACACCTGCGCATTTGCCGTTTTCGACCAAAATTTCAGACGCTTCCGCCTGAATTATGCGTAGATTTTCGGTGTTTTCCAATACCCTTTTCATCTCCGCGTGGTAGGCGTTTTTATCCGATTGCGCGCGTAAAGATTGCACAGCTGCGCCCTTGCCAACGTTCAGCATACGGATTTGCAGAGCGGTCTTGTCCGCAACGATACCCATTTCGCCGCCGAGCGCGTCGATCTCGCGTACCAAATGCCCCTTAGCCGTGCCCCCGATAGACGGGTTGCAGGGAAGAAAGGCAATACTGTCGAGATTAAGAGTTAAAAGAGCGGTTTTTATACCTGTGCGCGCCAAGGCAAGAGCCGCTTCGCAGCCCGCGTGCCCTGCGCCGACGACCACCGCGTCCGCAGTATATTCTAAAAACGTATTTTTCTTTTCTGTCATAATCGAAAACTTCCGAAAAGCCGATTAACGCGGCGAACGCCGCGCTAATTGGAAAATATAAAAATCTTATTTTTTTAACACGATATTTCTAATATCGTCAATTTCTTTTTGAATACGGGCGTTGAGTTTTTCAAGATCACGCATTTTATCGCGAGCATACATGATCGTCGTATGATCTCTGCCGCCAAGGTGTTCCCCGATTACGTCCAGGGGGATTGTCAGCATTTCGCACATAACGTACGCGCAGATTTGGCGCGCCTTGACCAAATCGGCTTTTTTGCTCTTACCCACAAGGTCTTCTTTTTTGGTCTTGAAATATCCGCAAACCGCCGCGATAATCTTGTCGGGCGTAACGTCTTCTTCTTCCGCTTCGCTCACCGATTCGCTGAGTGCAAGTTTGGCAAGAGGGAGGGAAATAGGTTGTTCATGCAGTTTGCTAGCAAAGATTACTTTGTTCAATCTGCCTTCCAGCGTACGTACGTCATGCCCCGAATCGTTTGCCAAAAATTCCAACACGTCGTCGGAAACGGAGTATTTTCTATCCAACGCTTTGCGTTTTAAGATTGCAATCTTCGTTTCGTTGTCGGGTGGCTGTATATCGACGATCATGCCCCCTTCGAAACGGGTGCGCAGTCTGTCTTCCAAGGTCGCAATTTCCTTAGGCGGACGGTCGGACGTGATGACGATTTGCTTGTTTTGCGCCGACAGTTCGTTAAAGGTATGGAAAAGCTCTTCTTGCAATTGCGTACGCGCCTTTAAAAACTGAATATCGTCGATCATCAAAACGTCTACGTTACGATAATGCAGACGGAATTTCGCGCCCGTTTTTTGGGTGATCGAGTCGATGAGATCGTTTAAGAAATTTTCGCTGGTGGTATACAGTACCTTTTTTTCGGGAGAAACTTGCGCCAAATGGTTGGCGATCGCGTGCATAAGGTGGGTTTTGCCCAAGCCCGATTCCCCGTAGATAAACAGGGGGTTAAAGGTTTCGCCGGGGTTTTCGGCAACCGCTTTTGCAGCAGCGTAAACGAATTTGCTCCCCGCGCCTGCGACGAAGGAATCAAAGGTAAAATTCTTATTGATAGGGGAAGTGCGGAAAGTTTCGGAAACGTCTTCTTCAAAATCCAAAGGATAGTTCACGCTCCCGTCTACGACGATACGGAAATCGGCAAGCCCCAAATCGCATTTTACGATTGCGGAACGCAACGATTCGGCGTGTTTTCTTTCGATAACGCCCGCCGCCATATCGGTATGCGCCTTTAAAACGATCTTACGTCCAACGACGTCGATCGGTTCTAATTCCTTAATGAACGCGTTAAAAGAAGACGGATTGATCAGCATCTCCGCCTTTTCCAAAATTTGTTTCCATAAAAACTGCAATTGCGAATTTTCAGGCATTTTTTACCCCCGTGGTAGAATTGTTTACGTATAGCCCTTTCGTAAACTTGTCTTTTTCGAAATTATTTGATATAATTATAATACAAAATGCGACGAAAAGAAAGCAATTTTGACGGGGTTTTTTACGATTATGCAAATAAAAAAATTATTCCTTCAAAATTTCAGAAACTACGAATCGGAAATTTTTACCTTTTCCGACGGTTTGAACGTGCTGTTTGGCAAAAATGCGCAGGGCAAAACGAACTGCGCCGAAGCCGTTTTTTATCTTTGCACGGGCGCGTCGCTGCGTATCCGCCACGATAAACAACTCATTAAAATCGGCGCGGAAAGTGCGAAAATCACCGCGGAAACGGAAAATCGTTACGGTAAAGTGGCAATCGACGCGGAAATTTACGAAAACAAGCGCGAGATCCGTGTAAACGGCAGTAAAATTGCCAAAAACGCCGATCTTATGGGGCATATTAACAGCGTGTTTTTCTCGCCCGGAGAATTGCGGTTGATACAGGACGGACCTGACGAACGCCGCCGTTTTATGAATTTATCGATTTCGCAGACGTCGCCCGCCTATTATACGGCGCTTTTGCGGTACAATAAAATTCTCGATCAGCGCAATACGCTATTAAAAGACCGCGACGTATCGTTGGTGCTCGATACCCTGCCCGTGTGGGACGAGCAGCTTTGTAAATATGCGGCGGTCATTGTAAAAAAACGCGCGGAATTTTTGGAAAAATTAGCGCCGTATGCCAAAGAACATCACGCTTTTTTGACGGATGGGGAAGAAGAACTCGTTATCAAACCCGACCGCATTTACGAAGGGGATGAAGCGGAAGTGGCAAAAAATCTGCTGCGCCGTTTGGAAAACAATTACGACAAAGACCTGCGTTTGGGCTTTACGACAGTAGGACCGCACCGCGACGATTTGGACGTTTTGATCGGTGGTATCGACGCAAAATCATACGCATCGCAAGGACAAATGCGCACGGCGGCGCTCTCGTTAAAGCTCTCCGAAGTGGATATTTTTAGGGAGCTGTCGGGGGAAAATCCTATATTGATTTTGGACGACGTCATGAGCGAGCTCGATTTGAAACGTCGCAAAAAGCTGTTAAAATGTACCGAGGGAATACAGACGATCCTTACCTGTACACACGCGGAGCGTGTTTTATACGGCGCGGAATGTAATAAGATCCGTATCGAAGACGGGCATATCAAATCGTAAGCTTGTAAGGGTAACACTTGCGGATAGAATAAAAGAAAAAAATTAACGCATACTGATAAAAGCACCCCACCCGTATCGCGGCGAATCCTTTTACATACGGCAAAGGACGGGATTATCATGCACCAAAAAATCAAAAAACATATTAAGGCGCTCCTGTTTGCGGGCGCTTTTTTCTTTGCGTTGATCACGCCGATTTGTGTAAAAACGGACGGGGATGTTGTTACGGCTGCGGAAAAGACGCGGGAAAATCCGTACGGCTGGGAAAAATTATCTTCTTACACCACCTATTACGAGCAAAAGGACGGGGGACGTGTCGAAAACATCCGCATAGCGGCGGGGTTGATTGACGGCATTACCGTACAGGCGTTTGGAGAATTTTCATTCAATAAAACGGTGGGGCGTAGGACGGAAGAAGCAGGGTTTCAGCAGGCAAAAATTATCGTGAACGGGGAGTACGTGCAAGGGGTGGGCGGAGGCGTTTGTCAGGTGAGCACTACGCTATATAACGCCGCATTAAAATCGGGCTTAAAAATTACCGAATATCATCCGCACAGTTTGCGCGTGTCCTACGTTCCCCCCTCGCGCGACGCCATGGTATCTACCCAAAGCGACCTTTGTTTTTTTAATCCCTACGCGCATCCCGTCCGCATAGCCGCGCAAGTTTTTTTAGGGGGCGTACGGGTAACCTTTTACGGCAAGGGTGACGGATTGCGTTATGAGATCGTCAGCGAAGAAAAGGGGGAAATTGCACCGCCACCACCCGTGATTAAGGACGGGGAAAGGGATGAAATTCTCCGTGCGCCGAAAAACGGTATTAGGAGCGAATCATATTTAGAAACTTATCAAGGTGCGCGGCTTGTTCGCCGTGAAAAGATCCGCGCGGATGAATACCGTCCTACGCAAGGAATAATCGTCAAAAAAATGTCTCAACCGACAAATTACGGCTAATAAAATACATTCCAACGCTTGTCTTTTTTTTCAAAAAATGTTATAATAAAATCGTATAGATATAAAGAAAGGAACGGGAAGGGCGAAACGGCTTGGCAAAGCTGTAAATAATGGGCACGACTCGAAAGAAAAGGCAGGTTGATATGGAAAGAATTCAGCTTAAACAACTCAATGAAAATTTGGCGAGCTACGGCGGCAAGACGGTGACGGTTGCTGGTTGGGCGAAGACCATTCGTGATTCGAAAGCCTTTGGCTTTATCGAATTAAACGACGGCAGCTGTTTTAAAAACACGCAGATCGTTTTTGAAAGAGCAAACCTTGCAAACTATGACGAAATTGCAAAAGAAAACGTCGGGTGCGCCCTGATTATCACGGGCAAGGTGGAGCTCACCCCCGAAAACAAACAGCCGTACGAAATTAAGGCGACTGAAATCAAAGTGGAAGGGGAATCCACTCCCGATTATCCCTTGCAGAAAAAACGCCACGGCGTAGAATTTTTGCGCGAGATCGCCTATCTTCGTCCCAGAACGAATTTGTTCGGGGCGGCGTTCCGCATTCGTAGCGAAGCGGCGATTGCAATTCATAAATTTTTCAACGATCGCGGCTTTGTATACGTGCACACTCCCATTTTGACGGGGAGCGACTGCGAAGGTGCGGGTGCAATGTTCCAGGTAACCACGCTCGATTTGGACGAAGTGGCAAAATCGGGCAAGCCCGTCGATTATAAGGACGACTTCTTCGGCAAGAAAGCGTCGCTTACCGTATCGGGGCAGCTCAGCGCGGAAACGTACGCAATGGCATTCGGCAACGTATACACGTTTGGCCCTACTTTCCGTGCGGAACATTCCAACACCACCCGCCACGCGTCCGAGTTTTGGATGATCGAGCCGGAAATGGCGTTCTGCGATCTGGCAGGGGATATGGACGTTGCGGAAGCGATGGTAAAATACGTGATTGATTACGTTTGCGAAACTTGCGCGGACGAGCTGAATTTCTTGAACCAGTTCGTAGACAAAGGCTTGCTGGAACGTCTTAAGAACGTATCCGAAAACGCGTTCGTACGCTTGACGTACACCGAAGCAATTGAAATTTTGAAAGAAAACGCGGATAAGTTTGACGACAAAAACATTTTCTGGGGCAAGGATTTGCAGAGCGAACACGAACGCTTTATCACAGAACAGGTCTACAAAAAGCCCGTGTTCTTGACCGATTACCCGAAAGAAATCAAAGCGTTTTACATGAAACAAAATCCCGACGGAAAGACGGTGGCTGCGGCAGACTTGCTCGTACCCGGCATTGGGGAGCTTGTCGGCGGCTCGCAAAGAGAAGACGATTACGAAAAGCTGGTAAACCGCATCAAAGAACTTGGTATGAATCCCGAAGATTATTGGTGGTATCTTGACCTTCGCCGTTATGGCGGAACGACGCACAGCGGTTTCGGACTTGGTTTTGAACGTATGGTTATGTACCTGACGGGCATTTCGAATATTCGCGACGTGCTGCCGTACCCCAGAACATTCGGAGATATGAAGTATTAAGCAAGATAATCTTGCAACTAGATTTACTATCCTGCCGTCCGTGTGTGTAATATATCCGCATTTGTTCGGGCGGGCTATCGACCGTGAAAAAGATACGCAAAAAAACAAAAAATAAGAATAAAGGTAAACTTTCAATTTTTTGGAGCGAAATATTATGACGAAAATTATCATTGACGCAATGGGCGGCGATTACGCCCCGAAACAGCAGGTGCTTGGCTCGGTAGCTGCGCTGAATAAGGATAAAGATCTGTATCTTATTCTTTGCGGCGACGAAACGCAGATCAAGGCAGAGCTTGCGCAGGCAGGGAAATACGACGAGAGCCGTTTGGAAATCGTACATACGACCGAAGTGATCGGTATGGAAGAAATCCCTACCAAAGCGGTAAAGACGAAGAAGGATTCGTCTACGGTCGTTGCGTTCCGTATGCTCAAAGAAGGTAAGGCGGACGGTTTGGTGTCGTCCGGTTCGACGGGCGCGGTGCTGACGGCGGGCGTGCTCATTCTTGGCAGAATCAAAGGGGTTTCCCGTCCCGGTCTTTGCCCCGTAATCCCCAACCATAAGGGTACGGGCACAATGATCTGCGATTGCGGCGCGAATCTCGAATGCAAGCCTATCAATTTGATCCACTTTGCGTTGATGGCGTCGGCGTATGCTGAAACGGCGGGGAAGAAAAACCCGACGGTAGGCTTACTCAACAATGGCACGGAAGATCATAAGGGTTTGCCCTTGCATCAAGAAGTTAACACTCTGCTCAAGAAAGTCGATTGTATCAATTACGCAGGGAATATTGAAGGTAGAGATATTATGTACGGGGACGTAGACA
>JAZSJN010000136.1:0-9117 GCA_045534315.1 Candidatus Scatosoma sp. | reverse complement strand
CCACAGAACGACATGGCTACGATCCGACTTTTGTAATCTTCAAGCGCTGCCGCCCCTTCGTCGATCTTTTTCTGATCGCCGTCTAAAACCGCTTCGTCGTACGCCGTTTGGTAACCGAGAAGATCCGTTTCATACTCGGTTTCGGAAATTACACCGTTGGGATAGTAGTAGGTGTAGTAACCGTTCCCAAAGTCCCTGCCGACGTCAAATTGTAAAACGGCGGGATTCCAACTGTCCTTCTTGTTTGCACTCCAAGGCAAACGGAAAGCAGGAAACGCCGTGATTACACACAACGCGGCAATTACGATGGTAAGCAACGCCATGATTACCACCGATTTCTTTTTGCCCATAATAGCCTCCTGTGTATTTCGGGATTTACGCTCCCGAATCTTACAATGAATACTTATTTATTATACATTATTTATAGCCGACTCGTCAACAATTATCGACGACTGTGCGACATTTTTTTGCGATTTTGTGAAAATTTTCTGATGCTTTTTCCACTTTTTGCTTATTTTCCAAGCAATTTCTTCTCCGCTAAAATATGCATTGCGCACTCTACGCGTTTTTTCATCATCGCGCACGTTACTTCGTACGGTTCGTTGACGTCGCCGTTAAAGTTGTAATTGTTTGCGCTGCACCCACCCGAACAGATGAATTTCGCAAAGCAATCTTCGCATTTTTTACGGGTAAACAGGCAGGAATTTTTAAACAGTTCCCGCGTATCGTTGCGGGTAATCCCTTCAAAAACACTGCCCATGCGGAATTTTTCGTTGCCCGCAAACTGATGACAAGGATACAAATCCCCATTTGGCGTCACCGAGAAATACTCATTTCCCGCGCCGCAAGCCGATACGCGCTTGGAAAGACAAGGTCCACCTTCCAGATCAATGTTAAAATGGAAGAAATTAAATCCTTCGCCCTTCTTGTATCTTTCCAAATACGCTTCGCACAGATTTTCATATTCTGCATTGATTGCAGGGATATGTTCGGGCTTGATCTGCAAATCGTCAATATCCGTCACCACGGGTTCCATCGAAATCGAATCTACGCCCTGATCAGCGATAAATAAAACGTCTTTTGCAAAATCGAGATTTTTAGCCGTAAACGTACCGCGCACGTAATAGCTTTTCATTCCGCGCATCGAGATAAATTTTTTAATCTTGTCAATGATGAGATCGAACGTACCTTTGCCGTTGATCGTGGTACGTATCGCGTCGTGCACTTCTTTTCGCCCGTCCAAAGACAAAACAACGTTCTCCATTTCTTCATTGAAAAACTTAATCGTTTCGTCATTTAAAAGCAGAGCGTTGGTCGTCGTAGTAAACAAGAATTTTTTGCCGACTTTCGCCCCTTCTTCCTTTGCGTAATAGACGGTTTGCTTTAACACGTCGAGATTCATCAAAGGCTCGCCGCCGAAGAAATCCATTTCCAATACTTTGCGGTTTCCGCTGTTTTGGATCAAGAAATCCACCGCCGCTTTCGCCGTTTCAAAGCTCATGCTTTCCCGTTTGGAATGGTACGCCCCTTCGTCCGCGAAACAATAACGGCAACGGAAATTGCAATCGTGGCAGATATGGATACAAAGCGCCTTAACTTCGTTGCTCTTTACCGGATACGCCTTGACTTCGTCTTTAAAGAGCAAGCCTTGCGCCTTTAATCCGTCCACGTCGGACAAGATTTCTGCAATCTGCGCGTCGGTGATATAGGTAATATCGACGGCTTGTCCCAGCTCTTTCGCTTTTAAATAATCCGCGGTGGGCTTATCGCACTCGTGCAAAGAGCCGCTACCCACGTCGTATATGTAATTTTTATCTCTGTAACTGAATACGTGTATCAAAGTTTCTTTTTCCTTTCTACAAAAATCCTATACTCGGTTAAAAACGGCGTACTGAATCAATACGCCGTTTTTTGCGATTATTTCCTACGGATTGCGGCAAAAAGCCGCGCTGTCAAAGAATTATTTGCGTTCGATTTTTTCTTCGCGCGTGATTCTTTCGCAGGACTGGTTACCTACCGTGCAGCTCGTTTTGCAAGCGGACTGACAGGTGCTTCTGCACTCGCCGCAAGCGGTCACTTTCTTATCTGCGGGTTTTGCGATCGTCTTAATCATAACGTCCTCCTATGTGGTGTTGTTATTTTTGATACGTATATTATAATACACTTTTTTATAAATTGCAAGTAGTTTTTTCTACTTTTTTCCGCTTTTCAGCCCTGCAATTCGTTTTTTTGCTTTTTACAAGAAATCCACGGCGCTCAACGTCGCAAATTCACGCCCAAAATCCCGCCGATCACACCGCCAAGCGCCGTAAAAACAAGCTCTGCCAATACGAGCGGCGACAAGGCAAACGTGCCTCCTACGGTGGAAAAGGTTACGTACGAGAGCGCGAAAAACAACACGCCGACAAGCAAGCCTTTACGCCAACCTTTTTCCCCGCGCACAAAAAACAGCGCGCCGAGAAACGCCGCCAAGACTTTTACCGTCTGATTGACGGGATAGATCGCTTTGTCGGGCACGGACGCAACCCGCAATACTACCGCGAAGAAAATGGAAAACAATACAGAGATCACCAAAGCCGTCAACACGCCTTTGATCACAGCGAATGCGCCGTACATACTTTCGTTTTGCATAAAGAAAACACCTCCGCTGTTATCCTATGCGAAGGTGTTTGCCGTTCAGAACTTTTTCAATTATTCTTCTGTTTTTTCTTCCGTTTCCACTTCTGCGCTGTCTGCGATCGGAGCAAATTCAGGCGCTTCGTCTTCCACGCTTTCCACCGGTTCCTCTTCTACGGGAACTTCTACTGCGTCGATAATACGCGCAATCGCATTTCTGTCAAAACGGATATACGTCTTACCGAACTGATCGGAGCCCGTTTCCAAAACGAACGTGCCTTCTTTCTTGTTCATTTCCACGATCGTACCGAAAATACCGCCAATCGTTTCTACTTTCGTACCAGCCCCAAGCGCATTGAGCTTTTCTGCCGCCTCTTCCTGCTGTTTTCTGCGTTTACGGTTGCTCCAAAACATACCGAGAACAAGCAATACCAAGAACGCGCCAACCAAGATCATCATGCCGTATTTATCCCAAAACGAAAGGTTCGCCGGTTGAGTCGTGCTGTCAGAAAGGCTCTCCGACGCCGTCAATAATTTCCATAAAAACATAGTTTACTCCTTTGCGCCAAAACGCGCGTTTTTTTAATTACGTACTCAATGATACCCTTTTTTTGTTTTTTTTGCAAGCAATTTTTTACACTTTTTCGTTCTTTTTTTAATTTTCACGGAAAATTCATAGACTTAACAAAAAAAGCCAAAAAATCTTACCATTTCCCTTCGCCGCCGTACTTGCGGTAAAATTCTTGCGTATATTCTTTCACGTAACCGCCCAAAATCGAATCGCGCAGCCCTTTCATCAACTTATGCAAGAAAGTAATGTTATGCAAACTGAGCAGCATTGCACCGTACATTTCTCCCGTGTTGATCATGTGGCGCAGATAGGCTTTTGTATAATTTTTACAGCAATAGCAATCGCACTCTTCGTCGAGCGGCGTAAAGTCTTCCTTATACCGTCCGTTGCGCACGACCACCCTGCCACGCGACGTCATCGCCGTACCATTACGGGCTATACGGGTCGCAAGTACGCAGTCGAACATATCGATCCCGCGCAGCGTGCCTTCAATCAAACAATCGGGCGAACCAACCCCCATAAGGTATCTGGGCACGTCGGTCGGCAGCATCGGCTGCAAATGATCGAGCATTTCGTACATGATCGGTTTGGGTTCGCCGACGGAAAGCCCGCCGATTGCAATACCGTGCTTTACGAACGGCAACGTACGGCGCAAACTTTCGCTGCGCAAATCCTTGTACATATTCCCCTGCACGATCGGGAAAAGCGCCTGCTCAGGCTTGTCGTGGAATTTATAACAGCGTTCCAACCACGCTGCGGTGCGTTTCATCGCCGCCTCCGCTTGGACGTGGTTATAGCCGTATTCGCTGCACTCGTCAAACGCCATAATAATATCCGCGCCGAGATTTTGCTCCACCTGCATTGCCTTTTCGGGGGTAAAGAAATGCTTGCTGCCGTCAATGTTTGAGGAAAATTCCACCCCTTCGTCGGTGATTTTATTGAGTTTCCCAAGCGAAAAAACCTGAAATCCGCCGCTGTCCGTTAAGATCGGCCTATCCCAGTTCATAAATTTGTGTAATCCGCCCGCTTTTTTTACGATTTCGTCACCGGGGCGCATATACAAGTGATAGGTGTTGGAAAGAATAATCTGCGACCCCGCCGTTTTTAAATCGCGCGGGAATACCCCTTTCACCGTTGCCTGCGTGCCCACGGGCATATAGACGGGCGTTTCAATATCGCCGTGCGGCGTGTGCAAAATCCCCGCGCGCGCCCCCGTTTCTTCATCCGTCTTGATCACTTCAAAGGAAAAAAATTCGTTGTTCAAGGTACATACCTGCCCTTTTTTCGTTTTTCGCCCCTATTATAGCACATTTTCTTTTGAAAGGCAAGCAAGATTGCCCCACCTTTACCGATTATCGTCCCCTTGAACAAGTTTATGTTTTTATACAGAATATTCACATATTTTATACATTTATGCATTATGTTTTTGTTAAAAAATACAAATTTTTTGTTTTTGCTAGAAAAACGGTTGACTTATTTTTCTATACATTATAAAATAAGCAGACAAAAATAAATGTGAAACCCACAAAAAGGAGATTTTATTATGAGCATTAAAAAAGTTTTGGCATGCACTTTGGCAACGACGGCAGCACTCGCAACCATGAGCTTTGCAAGCTGCGGCGGTAAAAACGACGGTAAGACCTTGTACGTATACACGAACGCAGGCTTCGCACCTTACGAATACGTAAACGAACAAGGCGACGTTGTGGGCGTTGACATCGATATTATGAACTATATCGGTAACGAACTTGGTTACAACGTCATCATCAACGATATCGAATTCAACCAAATCTTGCACGAAGTTGAAAACAACAAGATGGCAGTCGGTGCGGCAGGTATGACGAAAAAGGCAGAACGCGACGACGTGGCACTTGCTTCTATCAGCTACGCTACTTCCGTACAGTACGCAATCGTTCCCGACGGTACGTTTGACGCAGACGATTTGACGGACGGCAAACTTCCCCTTTCCAAACTCGGCGAACTGAGCAAAAAATCGGTAGGCGTTCAGATTGGTACGACGGGCGAATTTATGGTAGACGACGCTTTGGTTGAAGGCGGTGATCTCTACGGCATTAACTATAACAAGCTCGGCTATTCCAACGCGATTATCGCTAGCCAAGACATCGGCACAACGCTCGGCGCGGTTATTATCGACAAATTGCCCGCACAGTCCATTGTCAACGCAAACTCCGGCTTGGATTGCTTTGAATTGGACGCAGAACCCGAATCGTACGTTTTGTATTTTAACAAAGAAGCAACCGAACTCGTTGAACAGGTAAACACGATCCTTAGCGAAATGATCGCCAATGGTACGATCGATCAATATACGCTCAACCACAGCGGCGCTTCCAACTAATTTGTTTTTGTAAGGTTTTTTAAATGAATATCACAAATCAATTGAAATACGTTTTCAATATACGTGAACGATTGTTCGAGGCGTTGGGCATATCTCTACTAATCGCGTTTATCGCCTGCGTTATCGGTTTTGTAATCGGCGTATTGCTCGCAATGATTAAAATTGCGCCGAAAAATAATATCTTTATCAAAATCTTGGATAAGTTCGTTGACGTGTACGTTGCCGTTATCCGCGGAACGCCCATGCTGGTACAACTCTTGATTATGTACAGCGTTATTCTCGTTTCGTTTAAGACGATGGATACGAATTTGCTCGTGCCGATCGTATCTTTCGGCATCAATTCAGGCGCGTACATGACGGAAATCATTCGTAGCGGTATCAATTCCGTCGATAAAGGGCAAATGGAAGCAGGACGCAGCCTGGGAATGAGTTGGGTAAGAACGATGTTCTCTATTATTATTCCGCAGGCAATCAAAGTCGTAGTTCCTACCATTTTCAACGAAATCATTATTTTGGTCAAGGAAACCTCTATCGTATCCTATATCGTCGTACGCGTTAACGGAAAACAACGTTGGGATTTGCTCGGCATCGCCGAAAAACTCGGTCTTGCTAAACCCGAATGTTATATGGCACTTATTTTCACCGTAGCAATCGTATACCTGATCATCGTATTGCTGTTGACGCTGGTGCAAAAAATTATCGAGGCGAGGTTTAAGAGAAATGAACGATAAAATTATTTCCGTTAAAAACCTGCACAAATCTTTCGGTAAATTGGAAGTTCTCAAAGGCGTGGATATTGACATTCATAAGGGCGACGTGGTTGCCGTAATCGGTCCGTCGGGCTGCGGAAAGTCCACTTTCCTTCGTTGTTTGAACCGTTTAGAAGAGCCTACTTCCGGACGTATCGAGTTCAATGGCGAAACGGTCTTTAAAAACGAGCGAAACGAATGGAAAGCCGTTTGGAAATCTCTGCAAGCAAAAAAAGGCACACCCGAATACAGCGAAAGCGCAGTAAATGAAGCCAAACTCGCCTATAAGGAGCTCAGCAAAAAAGAAAAATCGACCGAAAGGGAAATTCAGCGGCATATCAATCAGCACCGTCAAAAGATCGGTATGGTGTTCCAACAGTTCAATCTGTTCCCCCACCTTAACATTTCGCAAAATATCACGCTTGCGCCCGTCAAATTAAAGCTTAAGAGCAAGGAAGAAGCGGAACAAACCGCCATGGATCTTTTAAAGCGTATCGGCTTGGAAGACAAGGCGCACGTGTATCCGTCCACTCTTTCGGGCGGTCAGAAACAGCGTATCGCGATCGTGCGTGCGCTGGCTATGTCCCCCGACGTTATGCTCTTTGACGAGCCTACGTCCGCGCTTGATCCCGAAATGGTCGGCGAAGTGTTAAAGGTTATGACGGAGCTTGCCAACGAAGGTATGACCATGGTTGTCGTTACGCACGAAATGGGTTTTGCCAAAGAAGTGGCAAATCGTGTAATCTTTATGAACGACGGCGTGATCAAGGAAGAAAATTCCCCCAAGGAGTTTTTCGAAAATCCCCAGGACGAGAGATTGAAAGATTTCCTGTCCAAAGTGTTAATGTAATTTTTATTGCATAACGTATAAACTCGACTTTCCCAAAAGTCGAGTTTTCTTTTTTTTACGCAAAACTACTTGATAATTTTTTAAATACGTGATATACTAATTTTGCGAAACAAACTAAATAGCAAAAAAGTGTAATTTTTTATTTGTGGGTATAGTCTACCCCTTTTTTCGGCATACCATCTTATGGATTTGATAAAAATGTAAATTCCAACTGGTGGTATGCAAGTTGCACTTGTGCTATTAACGGTTTGTTTCGCGACAATCGGAGTTTGCGTTTTTTGTGCGTTGACTTCGGTTGGCGCACTTTTTTATTATCGGAGGTTTTTATGAAGAAGAAAGTTACCAATGAAGAAGTCGGCGAACTGATCGGAAAAATCGCGGAAGATATTCGCGATAAGATGGATTATGAGTTTAGAGTTGCGAAAAGTCAAATGTGGATTGCAGAAAACGATTTGGTGGATTCGTTAAACGAATCGCAATACGATCTGTACAGAGATTACAGCGAAAAGAGAAACACCTTTTTCAAAATTGCAGAAGAACTTTATCAAAGAAGATTTTAAAAGAACAAACAAAAAAGCAAGGCAATTTGCCTTGCTTTTTATTCGGTTGCTTTAAAATGGCAGAGATACGAACAGTTCAAGGCGTCACAAGGGAGCGTACCGCGATAGTACGTGACCGAGCGGCGACAAAGTAGCGCGACGTATATACGTCGTTTTACTCTAATTCGAATGCGCCCGTATACAACTGATAATACGTCCCTTTCTGTTCGAGCAACTGTTCATGCGTGCCGCGTTCGATAATTCTGCCGTGGTCCAACACCATAATCGCGTTGGAATTGCGTACCGTGGAGAGTCGATGCGCGATGACGAATACCGTTCTGCCGTGCATCAGTTTATCCATACCGTCATTGACGAGTGCCTCGGTACGGGTATCGATGGACGAAGTCGCTTCGTCCAAAATCATAGCGGGCGCGTCTGCCACCGCCGCGCGGGCGATGGAAAGAAGCTGTCTTTGCCCCTGCGAAAGGTTTGCGCCGTTATTCGTCAGCATGGTGTTATATCCGTCGGGCAAACGATTGATAAAGTCGTCCGCGTTGGCAAGTTTAGCCGCTTCGATACATTCTTCGTCCGTCGCGTCCAAACGTCCGTAACGGATATTATCCATAACCGTACCCGTAAACAGATTGGTATCCTGCAATACGATCCCCAAGGATCGACGCAAATCTTCTTTACGGATTTTGTTGATATTGATTCCGTCGTAACGAATTTTTCCGTCCGCGATGTCATAGAAACGGTTGATCAAGTTGGTAATCGTCGTTTTTCCCGCTCCTGTCGCACCAACGAAAGCAATCTTTTGCCCAGGCTTTGCATACAGCGTAACGTCCGTCAAAACCTGTTTTTCGGGCACGTAGGAAAAGTCCACCATATCCATTACGAGATCCCCTTGCAACTGCGTATACGTCGTCGTATCGTCCGCCTTGTGGTAATGTTTCCACGCCCAAACGCCCGTGCGCTCCTCCGTCTCCGTGAGGATACCGTCCACCTCTTTCGCGTTGACGAGGGTGACGTAGCCGTCGTCCGTTTCTGCCGGCTGGTCGATCAGAGCGAACACACGCTGCGCGCCGGCGCCGGCCATGACGATGGAGTTGATCTGCTGGGAGAGCTGGTTGACATTGCCGGTGAACTGGCGGGCCATGTTGAGGAAGGGGACAAGGATGGAAATGTCGAGCACCTTACCGGAGAAGCTGACATTCGGCACTTCCAGCAGCAGGAACAGTCCGCCCACCAGCGCAAGGGTAACATAGAGAATGTTGCCGATGTTGCCGATGATGGGACCGAGCACGCTGGCGTAAGTGTGTGCGCGGCGGCTGTCCTCGAAGAGCGCGTTGTTGCATACGTCGAAGTCCCGAATGGCCTGCTGCTCGTGGCAGAAGACTTTGACGACCTTCTGACCGGTCATCATTTCCTGAATGAAG
>JAZSJN010000135.1:0-2846 GCA_045534315.1 Candidatus Scatosoma sp. | reverse complement strand
CTTCTCGACCGAAGCTATGGTTTTAGCACATGGTTTCGACGGTCTCGTAATGGTTCCGAACTGTGACAAGAATGTACCCGGACTTCTTATGGCGGCAGCAAGACTTAATATCCCCACTGTATTTGTCAGTGGAGGGCCGATGCTTGCAGGTCGTATTGACGGAAAAAAGACGAGTCTTTCATCAATGTTTGAAGCTGTCGGCTCATATATGGCAAATAAAATCGACGATGAAAAGCTTCTTGAATTTGAAACCAAAACTTGCCCGACTTGCGGTTCGTGTTCAGGTATGTATACGGCAAATTCGATGAACTGCCTGACCGAAGTGCTCGGTATGGGGTTAAAGGGTAACGGTACGATTCCTGCGGTGTATTCCGCACGTATCGAACTTGCGAAACACGCAGGTATGCAAGTTATGGAACTTGTCAAAAAGAATATCCGTCCCCGCGATATTATGACGGCGGCGGCAATTAAGAACGCCATTACGGCGGACATGGCGCTCGGCTGTTCGACGAACAGTATGTTGCACTTGCCCGCGATTGCCAACGAGCTTGGTGTGCCGTTTGATTTGGACGAAGTCAATGCGATCAGCGAAAAAACGCCTAACTTGTGTCATCTTGCCCCCGCAGGCCCGACCTATATGGAAGATCTCAACGAGGCGGGCGGCGTACACGCAGTTTTGAAAGAATTACAGGCTTTGGGTCTTATCGATACGTCGGTAATGACGTGTACGGGCAAGACGATGGCGGAAAATTTGGAAGGCGTTGTCAATCTCGACGAAGACGTGATCAGAAAACCCGAAAATGCCTTTGGTAAAACGGGTGGTATTGCAGCGCTTAAAGGAAATCTTGCGCCCGACGGCTGCGTAGTAAAACGCGCGGCGGTTGCGCCTGAAATGCTGGTGCACGAAGGGCCTGCAAAGGTCTTTGAAAGTGAAGAAGAATGTATCGCGGCAATTTACGGCGGCAAGATCGTTAAGGGCGACGTCGTGGTGATCCGTTACGAAGGTCCTGCGGGCGGTCCTGGTATGCGCGAAATGCTTTCGCCTACGTCCGCGATTGCGGGTATGGGCTTGGATAAAGACGTAGCCTTGATTACCGACGGACGTTTCTCGGGTGCGACGCGCGGCGCGTCGATTGGACACGTATCCCCCGAAGCAGCCAACGGCGGCTTGATCGCGTACGTGAAAGACGGCGATATTATCTCCATTGATATTCCCAACTATTCGATTAAACTTAACGTTTCGGACGAAGAAATTGCAAAACGCAAAGCGGAAATGCCGATTAAGAAAAAGGAAGTTAGCGGGTATTTGAAGAGATACGCGGCGCAGGTATCGTCGGCGGATAAAGGCGCAATCATCAATAAGTAAACGACGTATACGCTTCGCATTTCAGCGTTACCGCTCGGTTACGTACTACTTGTACACTCCCTTGCGGCGTCTTGAACTGCTTGTATCTCCGCCGTTTTACAGTCAATGTATTTATAATAACAGGAGCAATAAAAACAATGTCAATGACAATGACGCAAAAGATCCTTGCGGCGCACGCAGGGCTCGATAAAGTGGAAGCGGGACAGCTGATTTTGGTCAATCTCGACAGAGTGCTGGGCAACGATATTACGTCGCCCGTAGCAATCCGCGAGTTTAACAATATCGGCGCAACGTCCGTTTACGATAAAGACAAAGTAACGATGGTCATGGACCATTTCGCCCCCAACAAGGACATTAAAGCGGCAACGCAATGCAAAATGTGTCGCGATTTTTGTGATAAATACGAAGTTACGCATTTCTACGACGTAGGGCGTATGGGTATCGAACACGCTTTGCTCCCCGAAAAGGGACTGGTCGTGCCTGGCGACGTTGTGATCGGCGCAGATTCTCACACCTGTACGTACGGCGCGCTCGGCGCATTTTCGACGGGCGTTGGCTCGACGGATATGGCGTGCGGTATGGCGACGGGTAAAGCTTGGTTCAAAGTGCCCTCCGCAATAAAATTCGTACTCAAAGGCAAGTTGAATAAATACGTTTCTGGTAAGGACGTAATTTTGCATATTATCGGCAAAATCGGCGTGGACGGCGCGCTGTATAAGTCCATGGAATTTGTAGGCGACGGCGTACAATCGTTGACGGTGTACGATCGCTTGACGATTTCCAATATGGCGATTGAAGCGGGCGCAAAAAACGGCATTTTCGAAGTGGACGAACAGACGATCGAATACGTCAAAGCGCGTTCGGATAGGGAAATTGTCGCGTACAAGGCGGACGAAGACGCGGTGTACGACGAAACGTACGAAATCGATCTTTCCACGATCAAACCGACGGTAGCTTTCCCGCATTTGCCCGAAAATACGAAGACGTTTGACGAAATCGGGGATATTCCCATTGATCAAGTCGTCATCGGATCTTGTACCAACGGTCAATACAAAGATATTGCAGAAGCGGCGGAAATTTTGAAAGGCAGAAAGATCGCAAAGCGCGTCCGCGCGATCATTATTCCTGCAACGCAGGACGTATATATGCAAGCGGTGGAAAACGGTTTGGTGAAGATCTTTATTGAGGCGGGTTGCGTGGTATCCACACCCACTTGCGGGCCTTGCCTTGGCGGTTATATGGGCATTTTGGCGGCAGGCGAACGCGCCGTTGCGACGACCAATCGTAACTTTGTCGGCAGAATGGGACACGTTGAAAGTGAAGTATATCTTGCTTCCCCTGCAACCGCCGCTGCCAGTGCATTGACAGGCTTTATCACCGAATATAAGGAGGACTGACAATGAAAACACAAGGAAAAGTCTTCAAATACCCTTATAACGTGGATAGTGATGTTATTATCCCTGCCCGTTATCTGAACACA
>JAZSJN010000078.1:0-2193 GCA_045534315.1 Candidatus Scatosoma sp. | reverse complement strand
TACTCTCGGTTGGCCCGAAAAGACGAAGGAATATGACTACTTCTATCCGACTAGCACTCTCGTAACAGGATACGACATTATCTTCTTCTGGGTATCGAGAATGATTTTCTCGGGGATTGAGCATACGGGCAAAGTACCTTTCCACGACGTTCTTATCCACGGTATCGTGCGCGACGAACAGGGTAGAAAGATGAGTAAATCGCTCGGCAACGGTATCGATCCGCTCGAAGTTATCGAAAAATACGGCGCAGATTCCTTGCGGTTGTCCTTGCTCCGCGGCGTTGCGCCCGGTAACGACACTCGCTATTCGGATACGAAGGTGGAGGCTTGCCGTAACTTTATCAACAAAATTTGGAACGCGGCGCGTTTCGTTTTGATGAACGTGGATGGAAAGAAAATCCCCGAAATATCCGAAGTCAAACTTGCGCCTGCGGATAAGTGGATTATTTCGAAATTGCAAAATTGCATTCGCGAAGTGACGACCAATCTCAATAAATACGAGTTGGGCGTTGCGGCAGATATTGTTTGCGATTTTGTTTGGGATGATTTCTGCGACTGGTATATCGAATTGTCCAAACCCGCTTTATACGGCGAAGACGAAAACAGAAAGGCGGACGCGCTGGCGGTACTTTGTTTCGTACTCGAAAACGCGTTGAAATTGTTGCATCCGTTTATTCCGTTCGTAACGGAAGAAATCTATGCCAACTTGCCTGCAACCAAGGGTAGCATCATGATTTCCGACTTCCCCAGATATAATTCCAAAATGGCGTACAAGAAAGAAGCGAAAGCCTTTGAAGGGGTTATGGGCATTATCAAAGCGGTTCGCGCAATGAAAAAGGACGCGGATTGTCCTCCGTCCAAGAAAGTAGAGCTCAACGTTGTTACCGAAAGCAAGCGTCTGATTCAGGTAAACAAAGACTGTATTATGAAGTTGTCGGGCGCGAGCGCGTTGAATTTTGTAGAGAGCGCGGCGGACGTGGACGGCAAGACGGTATCGGCTGTAACCGAAATCGCGCAAATTTACGTTCCGCTTGGCGAGCTTGTGGATATTGAAAAGGAAAAAGCGCGTTTGTCGGCGGAAATTGAACGTATCGACAGCGAGATTGCGCGCGCGGAAGGAAAATTGAATAATGAAAGCTTTGTTTCCAAAGCGCCAGCAAAACTCGTTGACGCGGAGAAAGAAAAACTTGCGAAATATCAAGATATGAAAGCGAAGTGCGTTGCGCAGTTGGAAAGTTTATAAAAAATAACCGTCCTTCGGGGCGGTTTTTTTGTGCATAAACCGATAAAAACAGAAAAAACAGGGAAAAATTATAAAAAAGTTTGCGCAAACGTTTGACAAACGGTTGTTATCGTGTTAAAATAATATCGTTGCGGCTTTGGGCGTACTATGCCCTTTTGCGGGAAACAAAAGGGAAAGACGTAAAAGAGCAACTACTTACTTTGCTTTCTTTGAAATTGCGATAAGGGCAGTTTCGAGGGAAATATATTCCAAATTTTTACAAGGAGGTCAAAATATGCCTACTATTAACCAGCTCATCAAAAAGGGCAGAGAACGTATCACGTACAAGTCTAAGAGTCCTATTCTTGACAACTGCCCCCAGAAGCGCGGCGTATGTTTGTCCGTAACCACGACTTCTCCTAAGAAGCCTAACTCCGCTATGCGTAAGATTGCACGTGTGCGCCTTACCAACAAGCAGGAAGGTACGGTTTACATTCCCGGCGAAGGTCACAACCTTCAGGAGCACAGCTCCGTTCTGATCAGAGGCGGCCGTGTTAAGGACTTGCCCGGTGTACGTTACCATATCGTACGTGGCGCGCTTGATACTGCCGGCGTAGCTAAACGTAAGCAGTCCCGTTCGAAATACGGCGCAAAACGCCCTAAGTAATTTACGGACAAGTTTAGCAAAGCTTGAAAGCATTTGCTTTCAAAGAGCGACGGGAGCTCGTAAAAAAGCCCGAAAGTCGGTTGCGTTTTAAGACTGAGAAACCAAAACGCAAAAGACCTACTTGTTAATCGGAATATTGCTCGAAAAGCCCCGAATAAAAGTAGGCAGTATGCAACGCAAGTTGCAGAAGATTCGCACCTTTAATCTATCAAAAAGGCGCGATAGCTGTACTGTGAAGGGTTAAGCCCTTATCAAAAAATATCAAAGGAGGAAAGTCGGAGGCCAAGCGGTCTTAGGAAGACAA
>JAZSJN010000199.1:0-6886 GCA_045534315.1 Candidatus Scatosoma sp. | reverse complement strand
CGTATAAGAAAGTGCGTAGGCGTCCGTGTTTCCGTTTTCCGTACCGACCGTTCCTGTTTTTGCGGCAATTTCACACGGCAGACTGCGTAATTTTTTTGCCGTTCCGTTTTTTGCCGTAGTTCGCAAGACGTCGTTCATTAGAAAAGCGGTTTGTTCGGAAAAAACCGTTGTTTTACGTTCGGGCTTTTCATAAACCGTTTTGCCGTTGATCTTGATGTTTTTGATAAATCCGCAAGGCTGAAAAACACCGCCGTTTGCGAGCGCGCAATACGCCGCGCTTAAATCAGACAGAAAAAATCCGCTTTGCATGCCGCCGAGTGCCAATGCAAGGGATCGGTCGCTTTTCTCAATGGGCAGATTAAGCTGCGACATATAGCTTGCGGCGTGGTCGATACCAAGACTTTCCAAACATTTTACAGCGGGCACGTTTAAGCTTTTTTCAACGGCTTCGCGCATACTGACGTAACCGTGATAAATCCCACCGTAATTTTCGGGGGAATATCCGTGATAATTGATTTTTTCGTCCAAAATCGGCGTGGCTGGCGAGAGTACGTTCTCTTCCAAAGCTGGCGCGTAGATAAGCAAAGGTTTTATCAAAGATCCCGGTAAGCGTTTGATGTTTCCTACCGACGAAACGCATGCCTTAAAAAGATGACGCTCGTTATCAAGAACCATAATGATTTTGTCCGTTTCCGTAACGCTTGTCGCCAATTCTTCCAACTCGCATTGTAGCTTGGGATCAAGACAAGTTTCAATTTCAACGTGACCGCCAACGGTAAAATCGTATTTTTCGGAAATATCGGTCAGTTCATCAAATACAAAGTGCAAAAATCCCGTATTCTTTTGTAAAGGACTAAGTAACGGCAAGGGTTCGTTTTGTGCTGTTTGTTGTTGTATTTCGGTGATTTTACCGTTTTTCTGCATAAGATTTAAGACGCTATTTTTGCGCTTTTGACAACGTTCAGGGTTTTTAAAAGGGGAATAATAGTTGGGGGATTTTACTAATCCTGCCAAAATCGCGCTATCAGCTAAAGACAATTCGCGCGGGGATTTTTGAAAGTAAAAATCGGCGGCAGATACAATACCGAAGCAATTGTGCCCAAAATAAATGGTGTTTAGATATTTTTCTAAAATTTCGTCTTTTGTATAGCGTTTTTCTAGTTGTCTTGTCAGTTTCCATTCCTGCAATTTACGTTTTATCGTTTTTTCTTGGGTAAGGTGAGTGTTTTTGATGAGCTGCTGAGAAATGGTGGACGCGCCTTCTTTAAAGGAGCCTGCTTTTAAGTTGTTTAAAACGGCTCTGCCAAAACGGAGCGTATCAAATCCGCCGTGTTTATAAAATCGCTTGTCTTCGGTGCAAATAAAGGCGTCTTTAACGTGTTGCGGGATTTCTGCAACGGCGACGGTTTGTGCGCGCGAAAGCGCGGAAACGCCTTTGATCGGTTCTCCGTTTCGATCGTACACGACGATGCTTTTTTCGTTAAGCATAAGCTTTTGCGGGTCGATGGCAATATTCTTCGTAACGGCAACGTAATACCCCAAAGCAAATATCGTTGCAAGCATAAAGAGTACAAAGCCAAGCCATAAAAGTTTTTTGATGATTTTCATTGTTGGCAGTATGGGCGCTTTTGTTAATTTTTATTGAAAGTTTTTATCACAAAATCTGCGGTAAATCGCGTGCGCGTACGCATAAAGACTTGATAAATTTTAAAAAAAAGTGTATAATGGAGAAAATAATTATAACTTTTCGCATAGCGAAAAAGGAATGAAAAGAGAAAACTATGTCGGGCAATTATCATATCGTTACGTACGGTTGTCAAATGAACGTACATGAATCGGAAAAAATCGCGGGGATTTTGCGCCGTATCGGCTATGAAAAAGAAACGGGGATAGAAGATGCGGATATTATCGTGTTCAATACTTGTTGTATTCGTGAAAACGCCGAAAACCATGCGTTTGGTAATATCGGCGCGCTGAAAAAGCTGAAAAAACAAAAGCCGGAGTTGTTGATTGCTGTGGGCGGTTGTATGACGCAAGAAAAGTGAAATATGGACCTTTTGAATAAGAAATCTCCCTTTATTGATCTCATGTTCGGGGCGTTGAATTTAGAAGATCTTGGCGATTTGATTATGCGTAAACGCGCCCAAAAGAAAAAAGTTATTGAAATTCGCGAGCAGGAAGGGGAAATCGTCGAAACGGACGACGCGTACCGTACCAGCTATCCCAACGCTTGGGTGAATATCATGTACGGCTGCAATAATTTTTGTTCCTATTGTATCGTTCCGTACGTGCGGGGCAGAGAACGCTCCCGAAAGCCCGAACATATCCTTGCCGAAGTCAAAAAATTGGTTGCGGAGGGGTATCGTGAAATTACTCTTCTTGGGCAAAACGTCAATTCGTACGGCACGGACAGAGAAACGGGCATGACGTTTGCGCAACTTTTGGACGCCGTAGCGTCGATTGACGGAAAATTTCGCGTGCGTTTTATGACGAGCCATCCCAAAGATTTTACGGAAGACGTCGTGCGCGTTATGGAAAAACACCGAAAGATATGCAGACTTGTACATTTGCCCGTACAATCGGGTTCAAACGCGATTTTGCAAGCCATGAACCGCCGCTATACGCGCGAGAAGTATTTGGCGGAGATTGAAATGCTGAAATCCCGTTTACCCGAAGCGGAAGTAACGACGGATATTATCGTCGGTTTCCCGGGGGAAACGGAAGAAGATTATCTGCAAACGGAAGATTTGGTAAAAACGGTGGATTACGCGTCGGCGTTTACCTTTGTGTACTCCCCCCGTCAGGGCACGAAAGCGGCGACAATGGAAAATCAAATACCCGAAGACGTGCAAAAGGACCGTATCATGCGCTTGGTTGATTTGGTCAATTCGCTCACGCGTAAAAAATCGGAAAAGTACGTAGGAAAGACGATAGAGATCCTTTGCGAAGATTTTGACGAGAAAAAAGGATTGTATTTAGGGCGCGACGAGTTTGGACGTATGGGATATTTTAAAAGCGAAAAAAACGTCGTTGGCGAGTTTATTCAGTTGAAAGTTACGCGCGCAAACGGAATTTCTTTGTTTGGCGAAATTGTAGAAGAATAAGGGGAAATAAAGGCAGGTTATACTATGGCACTTTCACAAATGATGCAACATTATCTTTCTATGAAAGATAAACATAAGGATTGCGTGGTTTTTTACCGTCTCGGCGATTTTTACGAGATGTTTTTTGACGATGCGGTAAAGGTTTCTAAGCTTCTCGATCTTACCCTTACGGGCAGAGATTGTGGCTTGGAAGAGCGCGCGCCCATGTGCGGGATTCCTTACCACGCGGCGGATACGTATATTGCAAAGCTGGTAGAGCTTGGTGAAAAGGTTGCAATTTGCGATCAACTTTCCGATCCGAAAGAAGCGGGTAGGGGGTTGGTGGAACGGGACGTTGTTCGTATCGTTTCTGCGGGTACGCTGATTGAAGATGAAATGCTGGACGAAAGCCGCAATAATTATATCGCTTGTTTATTTAAAGGCGCGGACGGAGTTGCGGTGGCTTGGACGGATATTACGACGGGCGAATTTTTGGCGGAAGAATTTATCGGCGAAACGGCGGTGGACGATGCCGTAGGGCAGCTTGTTAAAATGTCGGTGGCGGAAATTGTCTGCAACGAAGATATGCTGCTTGCAAGCAAAAATTTGAAAGAAGTTAAACATAATCTCTTGCCGCCTTTTTCCTGCTACGTGCCTTGGGCTTTTAACGTAAAACACGCGGAAAAGAATTTACTCGAACAGTTTAAAACGACTTCGCTTGCGGCGTACGGCGTGGCGGCGAAAGAAAATATTATCGCTGCGGCTGGCGCGCTTGTGGAATATCTGCGCGAAACGCAAAAACACGCTTTGGCAAATATCAATTCGCTGAAAGTTATCAATTTGGACAAGTGTATGACGCTCGATTCGACGGCGGTGCGTAATTTGGAGCTTGTCCGTAATAATTCCGAAAATAAAAAGTATGGCTCACTTTTGTGGGTTTTGGATAAGACAAAGACGGGCATGGGCGCGAGAATGTTGAACCGCATGGTGCTTTCGCCTTTGCGAGATATACAAGAAATTGAATATCGGCAAGACGGCGTGGAGGAATTCGTCAATTCGTCCGTGGTGCGTGTAGGGATTACTGAAACCTTGCGCGAAATTAAAGACGTCGAACGTCTTTCAGGCAAAATTTCCAACGGAAATTTAATGCCCAAGGACTGCGTTGCGCTTGCGACGTCGTTGTCTATACTTCCGTCGTTGAAATTTCAATTGACAGGGCTTTCGTCTAAGATTGTAAAGGATATCGTGGATGGGCTGCCCGATATGAAAGAACTTGCCGATTTGCTGACGGCGGCGATTGATCCTAATCCGCCTGCGCTTATGAAAGACGGCGGGTATATTCGTGACGGTTTCCACGCAGAACTTGACGAATACCGCGCTCTGCAAAAGAACGGTACGGCGGTTTTGAAAGATATTGAAGAGCGTGAACGCGACCGTACGGGGATTCGAACCTTAAAGGTGGGTAATAATCGTGTTTTCGGTTATTATATCGAAGTTAGCAATTCGTTTAAAGACAAAGTTCCCGAAGAATATATACGTAGGCAAACGCTGACGACGGGCGAACGGTATATCACGGAAGAACTCAAAATTTTGGAAGAAAAGATTTTCTCGGCAGGGGAAAAGGCGCTGAAATTAGAAACGCGCATTTATAAACAGATCACGGATATTCTGTTTGAAAACCTTGAAAAACTGCAAAAAATCGCGCAGGCGTTGGCACTTTTGGATTGTTTGGTGTCGCTTGCGACCGTCGCGAAAGAGCGTCGTTACGTGCGCCCGAAAATGCAGGAAAGCGGCGCGGGGTTGACGATTACGGACGGCAGACATCCCGTTGTGGAGGCGATTTCTAAAGAGCGTTTCGTGCCCAACGACGCGCTTTTGGATAACAAAGACAACCGCTGTGTGATTATTACCGGCCCGAATATGGCGGGTAAGAGTACGTATATGCGACAAATTGCGCTGATTGTGATCATGGCGCATATCGGCTCGTTCGTGCCTGCAAAAGCGGCGGAAATCCCTTTAACCGATCGTGTTTTCACACGTGTTGGCGCGAGTGATAATTTGATTTTCGATCAAAGTACCTTTATGGTCGAAATGACGGAAGTGGCGACGATTTTGTTGCATGCGACGAAGGACAGCTTGCTTGTTTTGGACGAAGTCGGGCGCGGGACAAGTACCTACGACGGCTTGTCGATTGCTTGGGCGGTTATCGAGTTTTTGGTGAACAAGGTGGGGGCGAAAACCTTATTTTCCACCCATTATCACGAGTTGACGGAGCTTGAAAATTCTTTGGAAGGCGTGAAGAATTACAAAGTAACCGTCAAGGAAATTGCGGGCTCGGTCGTCTTCTTGCGTAAGATTGCGCGGGGCGGAGCAAACCGCAGTTTCGGTATCGAAGTTGCCTCTCTTGCGGGCGTACCCAAAGACGTTACGACGCGCGCGAAAGGAATTTTACGTTCTTTGGAAAAGAACGATATTGCGCGCGGAAAGCTGCAAATCGAGCTTTCGGGGCTTGAAGAAGAAAAAACGGAAAGAGAACTTACCGAAATCGAACAATTGATTGCGGATACCGATATCAATACCCTTTCGCCTATGCAGGCGTTGTTATTGCTCGGCGATTTAAAAGAAAAATTAGAATCGGAGAACTAATATGGCAAAAATCAACATATTGCCCGCAAAGGTTTACAACCGAATAGCCGCTGGCGAAGTGGTAGACCGTCCGTATTCCGTAGTAAAGGAGCTGTTAGAAAACGCTATCGATGCAGGTGCGACGGAGATTGAAATTTATATTGAAAAGGGCGGAAAAGAGTTGATTCGTGTGGTCGATAATGGATGTGGTATCGCACGCGAGGATTTACATTCGGCGTTTTTGCCGCACGCGACCAGTAAAATTGAAAGGGCGGAAGATTTGGATAATATTTTGACGCTGGGTTTCCGTGGGGAAGCGGTGGCGTCTATCGCGTCCGTTTCAAAAATGACGATCACGTCGCAGGTGGAAGGCGCAAAATGTTATCAACTTTCGTCAAGCGGCGGCGAGATTGGTCAAATCACGGAAACGGCGGGCGAAAAAGGCACGGACGTCAAAGTGGAAATGCTGTTTTTTAACGCGCCCGTGCGTTTGAAATTTTTAAAATCGGATAAAGCAGAAGAAACGGAAATCACAAATTACGTGTCCAGATTTATTCTTAACCGTTCGGATATTTCGTTTACCTATTATTGCGACGGAAAAAAGGTGTTGCAATCGTACGGCAGTGGTATGGAAGATGCTGTTGTCAGCGTGTACGGCGCGTCGGTAATCCGTAACTGCTTTAAAATCGATGCGGAGCGTCACGGCGTACGCGTGCGCGGGTACATTGGCAATCAAAATTTTTATAAAGCAAATAAGAGCTATCAAAGTATCTTTTTAAATGGAAGATATATCGTTAACGCTACCATTTCGGCAGCGATTGGAAATGCATATTCTAGTTATTTAATGAAACGTCAGTATCCTTTCTACGTATTGCACGTTACCGTACCTACGGAGATTGTGGACGTAAACGTGCATCCTAATAAATCGGATGTGCGTTTTGCCGATAATCAGGTCGTTTACGGTTGTATTTACCGTATTATTTCCACGGTTTTAGACGGGCATACACAGGCGCTTGAATATATCGTGCCTGATTCGTTGCCTGCAACGGAAGAAATGGTTGACGGGGCGGAAAAGGTTACGGAAAAGCCCGTGCAAACGTCGGCGTTTGATTTTTCAAAGATTACGGAAGAAACGCCTACGGAAAAGGCGGATGTAAATCGGATCGTAGCCATGTCGT
>JAZSJN010000174.1:0-2663 GCA_045534315.1 Candidatus Scatosoma sp. | reverse complement strand
GTCTTTCCGTGAAGATCGAAGCCCGTCATACCCGAAAGGCTGAAATTAAAGTCCTTCGTGCGGATATACGCCTTGTGAATACGGCGAATGGAGGTGAGCAGCAACGCCATGGTATGCTCCGCAACCGCGTACGGAGAATATGCAGGAACACGGACAATACGCAATTTTCCGTCTGCTTTTTTTCTATCCACGTTGTTAAAGCCTGCGCAACGCAAGGCAATAATTTTGACGCCAAGCGCGTGCAAACGTTCTATCACCGCCGCGTCCACCGTATCGTTTACAAACACGCAAACGCCGTCAAAGCCTTTGGCAAGCTCCACCGTATCTTCGTTTAATTTCGTTTCGTAATAATGAAATTCCAAATCCGTCCGACCGCTGTTTTTCACCGCTTTTTCAAAAGCCTCTTTGTCGTACGGTTTGGTATCGAAAAATGCAATCTTCATCATCGTAATTTTACCATCCTTTTGCTCAGTATGTGTGAAAAATAAAAATCCACACGCAAAAAAAACGATTTTTTACTTTTTTGTGTTATTCCTTTAAAGACTTTTCGGCGTTTATACCAGCAATTGTCGGGTATCGTACAAACGTTGTTTTACGTTCATTTTCAATTCTCCGCGATACCAATTTTTAAAATCGCCGTATTCGGCACACGTACGCAACGAAAGGTATTCTTCTAAACCCTCGCACGCCGCGTTTAATTGCGTTCGCATACTCGCATTATCCTTTTGATCGTAAGCAATTTTCGCTTCGTAAAGCGCGACGAACCAACGGTATGCGTGCAAGAGCGTTTTCGCATACAGCCACCATTTACATTGTACGTGCCTTTGCAGTCGATCTCCTAATTGTTCGCTCCACGCTTTTATATCGTTTGCTAAACTTTCATACAGAGGCGCGACGCGCTTTAATTCTGTATACATACCTTTAAACAGTTCCGGCATAGGCAATTCATTGCGGAAGTGATAAATAAGCTGTCCGCCTCTTGCAAAAATCAAACCGTCCTTTAAGATCAAATTTTTTACGTTAGGGATGACTTCTGTATAATCGTAATTGAAATAATTTGCGTGGACGTATTGCAAATATTCGTTTGGAAGAGAAGGCATGTTATCAAAATACGCCTTCACAAAGGCTTTTGCCTGCGGTTCTTGCTCGCCGTAAATCGCGCTGTAGTCATCTAAATACTTCTCCGCGGAAAAACGTTGGAAATTCCAAAGCATTTCTGCATACGCTTTAATTTCAAAATCAAATTCGCGTACGTTGGAAACGTTTAAAATGTAATAGTCATCATCCCCTTTATTCTTGGTTCTTTTGATGTTATAATATAGCTTGTTCAAACCCGTCTGTGGCGCAAGGTGAGGGCCAATATCGTAATATTGCACGTGATAGTAAATACCGTATTGCAGATCTTTGTTACGGGGCACTCGATCGTAATCGTTGCCGAACATTTGATTTGGACCGTTGTCGGCAAACACAAGGATCGTGTCTTTTTCCAAATCCAACAATCCTTTTTCCATCAACGTCGAACCTTCCATCCAAAGGGTTGTGGAAAAATATTTGGCTTTGCCGGCCGTTGCCTGTTTGACAATTTCTTTTTGAACCTTTATGGCGTTGCTGATATAATCGGCGTATACTTTTAACTCCTTTTCCGTCGGCGTATCTTCTTCCCAAACGGGGCGATCCGCCTTGCCACGCAAGCCTACCTGCCAAACAACGTTATCGTATTGCGCCCACTTTTGCGCGTAATACTTCCACCCTTCTATCAACGTTTCAGGATTACTGATATAGGAATACTGCCCTTCCTTTTTAAACTTTTTGCAGTAATTTTCAAACGTGAAATGAGATAATCCGAGCGGTTCTATATGGTGTTGCGACAAAAAGATGCCACGCTTTGCCACGCAATCTGCCAACGCTTTTTCAGGGGGATTATCGATATCTAAGAAAGACGCTGGAATCACCAAGTTTACTTTTAAACGCAACGCCGTTTCCACCACTCTATCCATGACGCTTTCGGGCACGGTCACAACGTAAAAAGGATAGTCCAGACGACGTTTACCGCCCCCTTCTTTCCAACCCGTCAAAAGATCTTCGTCGTTAATAAAAATGCCGCGAAAACCAGCTTTTTGCGGTTTTTCTTGCATATAACTCTCTTTTATCTGCAAAGCACGGCGTTTTTCGGGGGCAAGATCGTTGAACAAATAACAAGGCTCTACGCCCAAAATCTTCTCACTGAACGTATAAATCGCCCACATTGTGCCCAAATAGCTATTTGCCGAAATTCTGATTTTCGTATCTTCGGCAATGATTGTAAACGATTCGTCCTGCAAAGGATCGTCTTGGATTAGATTTTCTTCTATAATCAAACAAAAATCCCGTTCTTCATCGATTATCGCAGGTCTCTCCGTTAAATAGCTGACCGCTAAAAAATCCTTTCTTAAATCTTCCACCGCCAAACGGACGTATGGATTGGTGTTTTTTACGCAAATGTCAATACAACGATTTTCTTCAAATAAAAACATGCTTTGCTCCTTATTTGCTCTCTTTTTTATTATAGCACATATTTATTGAAAATCAAGAGCTTATTCGATAAAAAAAGTATGGTATTCGATTATTTTTAACCGCTTTTAAGCATTTATAGCGCAGTTGCCCTTATCACCGCCAAGTAAAAA
>JAZSJN010000075.1:0-8920 GCA_045534315.1 Candidatus Scatosoma sp. | reverse complement strand
ATCCGACTTGAATACCGTCCCCCGTGAACTCTTGTTCAAAAGAGCGCGTCAGGGCGTTCAAACGCATCAAAATTGCAAAATCGGAATAGCTGTACCCTTGGCGGAGCAAGCCCGCGATACATTGCGCAATATACCGTGCCTCGTCGCTCTCTTCGTCCGCTTCGTACACCTTGGGTTTTGCGCCTTCTTCGTTTTCCGTCCAAAGGGTTTTGTCCTTGCGGTGACCATTATTTTTAATCACGGTGTTGGCAAGGTTCAAAATGTTCTTCGTCGAGCGGTAATTGCGCTCTAATTTAAAAACTTTCGCGCCCTTAAAATCCTTTTCAAAGTGCAAAATGTTTTCGATTTTCGCGCCCCGCCAGCCGTAAATGGACTGGTCGTCGTCGCCAACGGCGAACAAGTTCCCGTGGCTGCTGGCAAGATACCGAATAATCTCGTACTGCACCGCGTTGGTGTCCTGAAACTCGTCCACCAAAATATAGCGGAAACGCCCGCCAAGCTGTTCGCGCGCGTCGTCGTTGGTCTTTAACAGGTTGCGCGTTTCGTTGAGCAAATCGTCAAAATCGAGCGCGTTATTTTCCCGCAAATGCTTTTGATAGCGGCGATAGACCTTGACGATTTCGTCAATTTCGTGCTCGCCTGCGTATTCTTCGGCGTAGCGATCGGGATCGAACCCCAGCATTTTGGCGTTGCCGATATGGTATTTGACCAATTTTAACAGTTTTTCGTCGTCAAAATCACATTCTTGAAAGGATTTTTTGATGATATTATTGCGTTCCGTTTCGCTGTAAATGGAAAAGTTTGCGCTGATTCCAACTTCTTCGGCGTAGGCACGCAAAATCCGCACGCACATGCTGTGGATGGTGCACACCCAAGAGTGGGAAACGTCCACGATTTTAGAAAGCCTTTCTTTCATTTCATTTGCGGCTTTGTTGGTAAAGGTAATGGCAAGGATTGCCTGCGGCGGCACGTTTTTTTCTTCCACGAGATAGGCGATACGGGACGTAAGTACGCGAGTTTTGCCGCTACCCGCGCCCGCCAAAACCAAAACCGCCCCTTCCGTTTGCAGGACGGGCTTGATCTGTTCATCGTTTAATTGTTCTAAGATTTCATCCATTTGTGTCATAACGTATCTATTATAGCACAAAAGGGACTGTTTTGCAAGTCCCTTTTCAGTCGAATTTTTGTCTTTTAAAAGGAAAACCCCGCGCAGAATTTTTCCACGCGGGGGTTATGTTTTATTTTACCCAATATCTTTGCCCATAACGCAAATCGTTGAGTAGTTCTTCGCTGCTCCTATTTGCTTTTTCCAACAATGCACCGTTTAATCTAGCTTCCGATATTTGTTCATTAAACTTACTTTCAAGTCTAGCGGTTTGTTCCATCGTTGCCCTTGCAATACTCGCATAACTTGAAAGACTTTCTTCATTTTGCCACGTCAATCTATTACCTAGTCTTCTTTGCTCTCTGGTCGATTCCCGTATTGTTTTTTCCATTTCTTTTAATTGCGTACTTATCACGGAAAAACTTTTTGACAAAGCCATTCCCAACCTACTCATTGCCGTTTGTACCGTTTGTGAAATGGATGTTTTCGCGGCGGAAATTGCGTTAACAATTTGATCTGTTTGTTTTTGCTGGTCTAACAACAATAACGACTCTTTTAAATGATCGGCTCTACCCGTTTCCAAATAATAAATCAATAGGTCGATATTTTTCCAATCGCTTTCGGCAAGCCAGAGCCCATATGTTTTATCTAATGCTCCTTTCAATAATTTTGATTTTTGAACTAATGTGCCAATTTTTTCTTCGTTTTCACTTCTTTCTTTTACACTCTTCACTTTATTAACTGCACAAATTAAACGTTGTTTATTTAATACGTCTTCTTTTTGAATCAACTCTTTTTTTGTTTCCTCAATCTGCTTTTCGTGCGCTTCTTTTCGTTCCTCTAAATCTATTTTTTTCTGTAATACTAATTTTGATAAATCATGATTTTTTTCCTTTAAATTAGTTATCCGCGTTTGAACAGCGGCTTTCTCTTGTTTTTTGCTTTCCCTAAGAGAATAAATCGCACCGTGAATTATGGAATTTCTATCACTTTTCACCCCCACCAAAGTTTAAAGCTCCCCCATAAGGCAACCCCAGGGATCCATATAAAAAGGAGCGCCGTTTCACTATTCGGTCTAAAACACATTATAGCAAATCCAACCATAAACGCTATGGCAACGAATAACAGTAGGCTTGTCCACACAAACTTTTGTGTGTAGCATCGCCCTCTTGTACAAGATCTCTTTTCTTCTCTCGTTAGCTCCGTGTCCATCGTGGCATGAGTTCTTTCCAAATAGTCTATCGTTTTTTTATTTGCTTCAATTGACTTGCTCAATTCTTCTATTGTAGAATCATTATCAGAAAATTCCGTTGCCAAATTTTGTTCTAACCGCGCTATCGCGCTTTGCGTCGCAGCGCACTCATCTTTAATCTGCACACATAGCTGATGACTTTGTTTGTTTTTATCTTCTAAGCTCTTTATTTCGTTTGAATATTGCGAAATTACAGACAATCCGCCGCGCAAAGCGTATAAATCCGCTATCATTTGCTCTTTTGTTTTTTCCATAACGCGCTCCTTTTCTCTTTTTTGTAGTACAATTATCTTGTACTTTTCACATAATTATACAAGAAAGTTGTACTTTTGTCAATGGATATGGAAACAAAAATCAAAGAAAATATCAAATTTTATAGAAAGCAGCTTGGGCTAACGCAAGGGCAACTCGCGGAAAAATTGCAAGGCAAAAAGAGCCTGATTTCCAATTATGAAAACGGACACAGCACGCCCGATATTTATACGCTTTGCAAGCTTGCCGAAATTTTCGACGTTACCTTAGACGATCTTGTAGAATATAAAAAAGAAAGCCCCGATAAAGAATAAATCCCCCTTCGCCGCGACACGGCAAGGGGGATTTTGTTATTTTGCCAACGTTTCAAACTCACATTCGGCGCGGAAACGCTCTAACGCGCGCAAATACCGCTCGCTAAGCGACAACGTATAACGCTGCTTTTCTTCGTAGGAAAGCGTGGCGTAATATTCCTGATCGGTCAATCGACCGATCGCGTCACTCACTTCCCCTTCGGATAAGAGTATTTCTTTGACGCGCAAATAAAAATCGTCTTCTTTTTTGCCTTCGATCTGCGCCGTTACCTGCGCCGTAAAATACCGCCCGGCTTTGCTCTCGTTCAAGCCCTGCGCCCGCGCTTTTAAGAGCTGCCCTTCCATGTCCTTTTGACACGTCGTCCAAAACCCGCTCTTGATACGGCTTTTCGCCTTTCGAGCTTCTTCCCGAAGAGTACGTTTGCTTTCCGTTTGTTCTTGCGACATAATTTACCACGCTCCTTGTTTTTTCGACAAATGAAAAGAGTTCACGATACCGTGAACTCTTTTGTGTTTTAGTTTCTGCTTCTCTTTCTGGCAGCTTCGGACTTCTTCTTTCTTCTTACGGAAGGCTTTTCATAAAATTCCTTCTTTTTCATATCGCCGATGATACCGTCGCGGGAGCATTTTCTTTTAAAACGGCGCAATGCGCTTTCTACGTTTTCGTTTTCACCAACTCTTACCGTGGACATACTTTTCACCTACCTTTGCCGTTGCATTTTTTTCGTTTACCCCGTAATTATAGCAACTTAAAAATAAAGTGTCAAGTCTTTTTTGCCCTTTTTTCAACCTTTTTCCACTTTTTTCCGTTTTTTCCCTTGCACTGAAAAAATATTTGTCGAAACAAAGCGGGCTTTGTCAAAAATCGCAAATTTATTCCACTTGTTCAAAATCACTTGCCGGATGTTTGCACCAAGGACAGATAAAATCGTCGGGCAATTCTTCCCCTTCATGCACGTATCCGCAAATTTTACAAACCCATTTGTGCTTGCCGTTCGCAGGCTTTTCTTCCGCTTTCGGCGCGCTGGGTTTGGGTTTGATATGGCTTTGATAATACGCGTACGTTACCGAATTTTCGTCCGAAAGCTTTTTCGCCTCCGTAACTTCCGCTACGAACAGCGTATGCGTACCGTAATCGTAGCTGTCGATCACTTTCGCGCTAAGCACCGCATTGGCGTATTGCGGCAGATAGAAAAGACCGTTTTCGCTCTTGGGATAGCTCCCGCCCGCGAATTTGTCCGTATCCCGTCCCGAAACGAACCCGAACTGCTTAAAAATATCAAAAGGCACGCTTTCGGAAAGCACAGAAACGTTAAAAACGCCCGTCTTTTGCAAAAGCTCTTCCGAATAGTTCGCCTTGTTGACAAACACGACGATACGCTTTGGATTATCAGTAATCATCGACACCGTGTTAACGATACAACCGTTCTGCTTTTCTCCGTCCGTCGTCGTCAGCATATACAAGCCGTACGAAATGGAATACATCGCTTCTTTTTCTATCATGCTCCTCTCCCGTTTTAAAATTTTATCTGTTTATTACTTACGGTCTTAGTTTTTCCACAAGCCGTGCAAATTGCAATATGCGTATACCGCTACAGCCTTATCCCCGTCCGCCAGAGTGAACGTGCAGGTCGGCGCGCTGTCCGCCGCCAAATATTTGACCTGATATCCTTGCTCCGTTTCGAGCGCAACCCATTCGATCAGGTGCTCCACCGTCATCGGATGAGATACGCTGCCTACGTCAACCTTAACCGTCTTACATTTCTTCGTTACAACGGGTACGTGCTTTTCCTGCGCCGCATCCGTGCTACCTGCCACCAGCTCTACCCAGCCGTCCAACTTCAATTCGTCCTTCGTTACAATCGTCTTTTTGCATTTTTCACATTGATACACTCTTAACATAGTCTTTCTCCAAATTTATTATTAGGATTAAATCCTATTTATAATATAGCATAGGATTTTACGTTTGTCAATAGTTTTTTGCAAAAAAAATCAAAAATATTTATTCCAAGCAGCCTTTTTCATATAAAATTTCGTTTACGTAATCGCAAGCCGCCTTTAATTCCTTGACGTCCGTATAATCGTTTTTATAAACTTCGATCAACAGCGCGCCGTCAAAACCGACGTCTTGCAGTTGTTTCACAAGGGTATCAAAATCGAAAACTCCCTGCCCTGGCAAGCAAATTTTGCCACGTTCGTCCACGTCCGAGATATGCACGTGCGTAAGCTTTTCTCCCATTTCGCACAAGTATTCTTCGTACGGATAATCCGAAATACGGGCTTGTTTAATATCCAAAACGCCCCGCAGGTCGGGTACAGCCGCCGCAATTTTAGAAAACACACCCACGCGGTTATAGGTGGACCATTCCACGTTTTCAAGGCACAAAGTAACGCCACGCGCCTTACAATGCGCCGTCAGCTCTTCAAAGCCGCGTATCATAGACGGAAAATCGTCGTATCGCCCCGACCGCGACGCCTTTTTAACGCGCGAAGTGCCGTGAAAGGAATAATAGGGCGCGCCCAAAGCGTTTGCGCTTTCTAAAACTTTGTCCAACCAGCCGTACGCGTCCCCTTTTACACGCGGGTGCGCGGAAAATAGCTGCGGTTCAAATTCCGTGTTTAAAGCGTGGACGGAATTGATCGTCAAATCGCCCTTTACCTTTGCGAGTAATTCGCCGAAATCCTTGCCGTATTCAGAAAAGGACGTCAAAAAGACTTCCGCCGTTTTCACGCCCAAATCGTTTAATAAAGGCAACGCCTCTTCGTTGTTTTTCCGCATAAACAGCGAGGCTGTGGATATTCCCGTTTGCATACCCTTGCCGTCCGTTTAGTTCATAAGGTCTGCGATTGTATCGAGCACTTTTTCATAACAGCCGCCACAACCCGTCGAACAATGGGTGATGGCTTGCACTTCCTTAAACGCGTTTTCTACGTCCGAAAAATGACTGTGTTCGTGCAGAGCCTTTTCAATATCTGCAACTGATACCTTTTTACAATTACAAATGATTTTGTTTTCCATAATCTTCTCCTTTTATATCAACGTTTACTCTACGTAATATACGCGGTTTTCTTTGCGAGGTTTTTCTTGCGGTTGCATATCCGCATAACCCACGATACAATTTCCAATCCCTTCGTACTCCCCTTCAATGCCCAACGTTTTTAAAAACTCTTTCCATTCGGGCAGTTCAAACGTTTCGCGGGCGCGGTGAATCCAACACGCCCCAAGCCCCAACGCGTGCGCCGCAAGCAACATGTTTTCCATCACCAGCGAGCCGTCGTAAAGATACGTAGGCACACTCTTGTCCGCAAGGACGACCAAAACCGCGGGCGCACCGTAAAAAGGATCTGCACGGTGGAAAGGATCGCGTACCATATTGACCGCCGAAAGCTGATCGCGGATTTCCTTGTTCGTTACCGCCAAAATAATCGGCGCTTGCTTATTTAAGCCCGACGGCGCTTGCAAACCCGCCGCAATAATTTGATCAAGCATTTCTTTCGGCACGGGATCTGGCTTGTATTTTTTCACGCTTTTTCGCGTCATCATATTTTGTAATGCGTCCATAGTTTCTCTCCTTATTTATATTCTACGTCGTTATTTATATTGCAGATCGCTGACCGTCCAGCCTTGTAAGACGGCGGACATATCGCGCCCAAGCGTTTTTGCGCCCGCCAAATGGTGGTCGAGATAGTTTCCGCACTCTTCCTTTTTACTGCCGGGGATCTCCCCTTCGAAATCACGAACAAATGCCATGCTTTCTTGCACGAGCTTGATCGCGTTTTCATGACTGAGCGTGTCGCGGGTAAGCAGATAAAAGCCCGTCCTACAACCCATCGGTCCAACGTAAACGATTTTGTCCCCGTACGCGCTGTTGCGCGCGTACGTCGCAAATAGATGCTCTACGGTGTGCGCCGCGCTCATCTGAAAATAATCGCCGCCATTGGGCTTTTTCATGCGAATATCATAGGTCACCACGTCGCCGTCGATACGGGATATATACATGCCCTTTTCCAACGTGTCGTGGTTGATTTGAAAACTTGCTATTTTTTTCATGATTTTTCCTTAATTGCGCTTACTTAAAATTTCGTAAACATAGCGCAAAGTATATACGCCGTTTAATTAAATAAAGTACGGAATACCGCAGGCACACCCGCCGTCAGCGTGATCAACTCTTTGGTTATCGGGTGGATGAATTCCAGCTTGCTTGCGTGTAATCCCAACCTGTCTAAGGGGTTTTTGTTGTTGCTGCTGCTGTATTTGTCGTCCCCCACGACGGGATTGCCCAACGCCTTCATCTGCACACGGATTTGGTTTTTTCTGCCCGTGTCGATTTTCACGCGAAGTAACGAGTATTGTCCATTTTCTTTTAAAACTTCATAATGGGTAACTGCCTTTTGCCCCGTCGGATCATTCGTCGCGTACACAAGATTGTTTACGTTTTCTTTTAAATAGGTCGTCAACGTATCCGATTTTTTCTCTAAAATCCCTTCGACGACGGCGTAATATTCCCGCGTTTGCACCTGCTCGTTCCAATGCATTTTCAGCATGGAATGGAGCTTAATATCCTTGGCAAACAGGAGCACGCCCGACGTTTCCTTGTCGATACGGTGCAAAACGAACGCCCGCGCGTTTTTATCCTGCCTTTGCAGATAGTCGGTAATATATCCGTACGCACATTCGCGCTCCTTATCGCTTTCCACCGAAAGCAAGCCCGCAGGCTTGTCAATCGCCACCAAATCTTCGCTCTCGTAAATAATTTTTATATCGCGGAAAGAAAAATTCGGCTTTGCAGCCACTTTTGCCCCCCGCGCCGCTTTCGTTTGTTGCGTCGCCACGACGCCGTCTTTCACAGGTCTACGCGATAGTTTCACTTCGTCGTCTTTGGCGAGCATGAAATTGTACTGCGTTACCACCCTGCCGTTGACCAGCACCTGCTTCCTAACGAGCAACGATTTGACGTTGTTTCTAGACGTGTTACATTTGCGGAGCAAAAACTCCAAAAGTTCGTCGCTGTGGTTGACCTTGTAGACGGCGGTATAGACGGGCGCGCCGTTTACCCGTTCGATCTTATCCGCGCGTTTTTCCGTCCGTTTTACGCCGTTTTTCGTGGCGTTTTTGGGACGCTGCGCCGATTTTTCGACCGATTTATTTCCCTTCGGTTTTTCACTGTTTTTTTCGTATATTTTCATGCCGTCTTTGCCTTTCTTTATTTGTACTATTATACCACCGCCAACGCCCGTTGTCAAGGGCGCGAAAATAAAAAATCCGCTTTCACGCCGTTTTGTTTTTCGCCCTTATCCGTCTTCCATCGCCAAGCATTTACAGGGACGCTTTTTTGCGGCGTTTTTGCAAAAAACGCAACAGATAATCGTAAAAATCCGCGGCAAGCATAGATGGAATCGGGCTTTCGTGCAAACCGATAATCAGTTCACGACTACAAACGGGATCGGTGATCGGCAATAACACCATATCCCCCGACACCTGCCCCCAAGAATATTCGGGCCAGAATCCAACACCCGCGCTTGCGCCGATGATATTCCGCACTGCCACGGGCGAATCCGATTCAAATGAAATATGGGGTTTAAAGCCTGCGCACGCGCAAAACCTATCGCATACAACGCCGAACATACGCGAACCAGCAAGATTGACAAATCCTTCGTCTTTGACTTCCCTTAAATCAATCTCGCCGCGATCTGCATAGCGGGAATTTTTAGGTACGGCAAGAAAAATTCGCTCTTCCATCACGCTACGGCGAAGAAAGGGCGGCAGCGTAGAAAAATCCGCCGTGCTCATGGTAACGGACACGTCGCAATCGGTTTCCGCTTCGTTTTGTATCAGTTGAAAAATTACGTCAGGACGGCGTTTTTTATACCCAACAACCGCGTCCGTTACAATGGTGGACGCCGCTAAGACGTTTAGTTTGACGGTACACCGCCGTTCTTTTTTCAGCAGATCTATCTCCCCCTGTATACCGTCTACCAAGTCGGATCGTAGCCATG
>JAZSJN010000071.1:0-13302 GCA_045534315.1 Candidatus Scatosoma sp. | reverse complement strand
GGAATCCGCAGGAGAAAAAGAAGCGTTTTTCGACCTAATCGTAAATCCCTCTACCATATTTTCGGGTATTTTTCTTCCATAATACAGATTAAGAAGATACCCTCCCTCATATATCTTGATGATATAGCTGGAAATGCTTGTGTCCAATTTAAAAGTCTTAGATTGTTCATTAAAAATAATTGCCATATTTACCCCTTAAAATTTGCAAACCGAGGTCATTTCGTCCCATCTTGCAAAAGTAACTGCTTTTTTAGGTTCTACTTCGAAATCTGCACAATTTAACAATTCTTCTTCTAATTCTTCTATCTTATTTTTCTTGCCGTCAAGATACTCTTCTAAAAGAGCTTTACCGTTTTTCAAACGCATAATCACACCGCCGATGCGCACGTCTTGTACGTTAAAACCGTGCGGTTTATTTTCCAAGTACCATTGCGCTCTAAAAGAGCGATAAAACGCCTCTGTCTTTTCAACAACTTCCTCGTATCGACAAAGCAACGCTTGCAATGCCTTCTTATCCCCTGCTTTGTAGGCAGCACGTGTTTGAATCCCCAAAGCCCCTTTTACCGCCAAGACTTCGCACAGAGCCTTTAACGTCTTAAACAGAAACCCGAACTCGGAGCGTTCGGCAAGTTTTGCCAAGTTTTGAGCGCATTGTGCATACTCTTCCTCACAAGAATCCCATATCGCCGAATCCATAATCCCTGCAAGAGGGTCGTTATACAAAATATACTTATCGGGGTTACACGTCCGTTCCTTGCCGTTATAGGAAGAAACAGGCAAGTCCACCCACATAAAATCATCAAAAGCGATACCGTATTTTTCTTGGAATTTTGCTTTTATTAAGCTTTCGTCGTGATTGCCTTTTGCAAGCTCGGATGCGTAAAACAAGGACGGAAGCAATGCAAATCGGCTGCACTCTCCGCCGTTATCTCCCCACAGCGTCAGCATAACGTTGGAGACACCGTGTTCCATACAGCTTTCAAAAGCCGCTTTCGTGGTTTCCATACTATACACGTTGTGAGGTGCAAAGCCCGTCCAACTCCACAAGCCACCCGCAAACCAAGCGTCTTTACAAAGCTGTTGATTCTTTATTATTTTTTCATCGTAATTTTTCTTTTCCGTGGAATAATAATCCCAATAAATAAGCTGCACGCTGCTAGGGATTTTCGCCTGTACCTCCGCAAAATTATCCGCCTTTTCATCGAGCAGATTAAAAAACATATCCGACCACATCAGCATAGTAAAACCATATTTTTCACCGATTGCAGCCACTCTGTTCAAATGTCTTAAAAACAACTCTGTTCTATCTACATTGCCGTGGAGATTGAAATATCTTCCCCGTCCCATCATAAAGGCTTCGTCCATGCCGATATTGATTGTTTTTGTGGAAAAACACTCCGCTATCGTTTGAAAACACCTATCAATAAGGGTGTAAACGTCTTCGTTGTCGATAAGTAAAATATCGTCCGTATCATTGTAGGGACGGTATTTCGGCCAACGAAAAATTTGGTTTAACTGAACAAGCGTTTGAATACACGGAATGACCTCCATTCCGCTCTTTTTTGCATATTCGTCGATTTCTTTTAACTCTTCTTTGGAATAACGCCCTCGCAAATACCCAAAGTACGGCTCATCCGCGACCTCGTAAGTATCTTCCATATATAAACACAAAGTATTATAACCCAAGTCTGCCGTTAAGTCAATCCACTTTTTCAAAGTTTTTACGTTCATGACCGCATTTCGAGAACAATCAATCATCGTCCCAAAACGCTTAAACTGAACTTGATTTTTCATAACTTTACCTTTTCTCCACAAGTATATTGTATATGTTATCAATTTGCGCTTGCGTAAGCCCAATATCCAACAAATATTTTCGCGTGTTATACGCCAAGGAATCCTTTTCCCCGCTGTAATTTTTCATCTTATTCACCAAGGGCAAAAACGCCTGCTTATGCATCCAAGACGGCTTTGAATCGTCAAGCCCCGCAAAATAGGAAATATCATACTCTCGGCACAAATCCTCTTCGCTCATACCGCATAATGCACCCAACAAAAAGGCTATCGTGCCCGTCCTATCCCTACCAATGGCACAATGGAAATTGATTGGATAATTATTTTCGTCCGCAAAAACGGACATAATTTCCTTGACGGCAACCGTCTGATTTTCAATTTTACCATTGCCAAACTCAAATATCCCCATACCGCTATATGCGTATTGAGGACAGGAAATATTGATATACTTGACTCCGCTGATGATAGGTCTATTGTGCGTTTCCGTTTCCGCACGCAAATCCAGCTCCGTTTTGACGTTTAACTCGTTGGTAAGGTATTCGATACCTTCCTTAGAAATATTATCCAAAGTAGCCGAACGAAAAAGTAAATTCTGCCGAATATATCCGTATTCTTCTCCGTTCTCGTCATAAACGGTCCAACCACCCATATCACGGGAGTTGGCAACGCCGCCTATATACACCGTTCTAACCATTTGCTCCGTTGTAAAAGTAAACACGTCGCTTTTGCCGTGCGTATTTTCAACCTGCCAATAATATGCCGTGTTTGCGTTGAATCCACGGATAGATATACTATCTCCCTCGCATTCATAACGAACCGCATCAGACATATCCGCATTCTTGGACAGCATAAACGTATCGGCATTGCCCGACCATTTAAAATCAATATAGCAAGGCTCGTAATGCCCCCAGCCGTCTTCGTGATAGCTATCACATAAATCGGTCGTCCACTTTTGCGAAAGAAATTCCCGCAGCTCCGTATTGACGATTGCGACCTGCGTTTCTCCGTTTGCCGGTGCGATACATTTTATAGAATTAGCGGACGAGCAAGCGGATAAAACCGCCGCTAGTACCGCTAATCCCAAACAAATTGTCTTTTTAATTTTTCTCATAAAACAAACTTTAACGTAACAATTTCGTAAGGCTTGATGGAGAACTCTACACTATCACTGTCAAACGCTTGCTCGGAAATACGATTTTCCAACAAATCGCATTTATACCCCTCTTGATATGTAAAGCCAAGCCGTAATTTTGCCTGCGTTCTTATGCGTTGTGTTTCGTATAATCTCACGATAACGCCCTTCCCGTCCTCAGACATTTTCACCGTGTCGATAACGATGTTCGGGCTTTCACACGAAATCATCGAATAGCTATCCAAATTCCCGAAACCGTTCGATTTTACAGTAAACAAAGGATTGTTTAAGTCAAAGGCAAGTTTCACCGTGTCGCCATCCGCCAAACGTCCGCTATGTGCATAGAGCGAATACGTAAAGGTGTGTTTGCCTTTATCTGCATCCGCGTAAGGCCACGTAGGCGAACGAAGAAGAGTCAAGCCAAGCTCCCCGTTCATAACGTCATGACCGTATTTACAATCGTTCAACAAAGACACGCCGTAGCCGTTTTCAGAAATGTCCACGTATTTGTGCGCGCACGTTTCAAACTTCGCCACATCCCAAGAAGTATTTCCATAAATAGGGCGTTCCAAATTCCCGAACTGAATATCAAAAGTCGCTCTTTCCGCAAAAACGTCCACGGGGAATTTCGCCTTTACCAACAGATGTTCCTGTTTCCAATCAACGTTTGTAACGAAATCGATACGAGGTACGTTATCGGACAAAAGCACCGTTTGTTCTAATGTCGAATCCAAGAACGTTCTATGGATTTTAAAGCCTTTCTTCGCCCCCAAATCAACAATTTCACATTTTGACAGGGAATCTATCGGATACGCCTTTTCCGTGTAAAAATCACGGATTTCCCATGCGTCGTATTCAATCGACACGTCCTCATATGCAATCAAGGCGTTTGCCTTTGCGTTCGGTTTTACAATTTCACGCTGATTAAGCTTGTCGTAAATACTAACGATTTCATACTTGTCGTCAAATTCCACGCGATAGAACGCGTTTTCCAACGTTTTTTCAAATACCGTTACCGTACTCTTTTCGGCTTTCGTTTCGGCAACGAAAAAACCGTAGGCAGGAACTGCTTGCGTATAGAATTTTCCGTCTTTTTCTACGTCTGAGTTTACGCTATACGGTTGCATATTGAAGACCACGTCCCCCGCCTTCGTTTGCGAGGAAATGCTCTTCGTAATTTCGTCTAACAGCTTTGTCCCCTTTACAAACAGCTCTTCGTACATCTTATCGCTGTCGTCGTACACTTCCTTGATGGACGAACCTGGCAAAATATCATGGAATTGCAAATTCAAAATCTGCTCCCACATCTTATCCAGCGTTTCGTATGGATATTCCACACCGTTTAAGAGCTTGTTCATCGTCGCCAACGCCTCTACGTTGTGCAACAAAAACTCAATTTTTCTATTATTGCGCTTATTTTTGCCAATGGCCGTATACGTCCCTCTATGGAATTCCAAATACAGTTCGCCAACCCATTTGGGCAATTTACCTTTCGTCTTCTTTTTCAGTTCACTAAAAAACTCTTCCAACGTGCTGTTCTCTGCGTTCGGACAACCGGGTATACCTCGTTTCATGCGCGCAACCGTTTCAATTTGCTCTGCCGTAGGACCGCCGCCACCGTCGCCATAACCGTACGCCACCAACACTTTGTCCGTAAGCTGTTTGTCGCTAAACCGATCGTACGCGCCAGCCAAATAATCAGGCGTTGCCTCTGCGTTATAGGTAGTAAGCCGTTGACGGTTAGAATGAATACTTTGACAAGTGATAAAATACGTGAACACGTCCGAACCGTCAATACCGCGCCACGTAAAAACGTCATGCGGCATCGTATTTTTATCGTTCCAAGAAATTTTGGACGTAACGAACGTATCAATCCCAGAAAGCTTGAAAAGTTGCGGCAATGCGGCGGAATATCCAAACGCGTCGGGCAGCCATACAATATGGCTATCTACACCAAATTCTTCTTTAAAGAATTTCTTTCCGTGTAATATTTGACGCACCAAACTTTCCCCACTCGGCAAATTGGTATCCGTTTCCAGCCACAATCCCCCTTCCGTTTCAAATCTGCCCTCTTTCACCTTTTCTTGGATTTGTGCGTAAAGATAGGGATCTTCTTCCTTAACAGCCTTATACAGATAGGGTTGAGAACAAAAGAAAGTATATTCGGGGTATTTGCGCATATTTTCCACAACCGTTGCAAAACTGCGTTGCGCTTTTTCGCGCGTTTGCGCAAACGTTCAAAGCCACGCAACGTCGATATGCGTCTGCCCCACGCAAGCACAGGTAACGTCTTGTTTTTTACAATACGTACCATAAAATTCGTTTTCTATATACGCCAAAGCCTCTTGAACGGATTTACGGTATTCTTCCGTATGCGCCACTCTAAAATCCACCAATTTTAAGGTTTCATTCAAATAATATAAAATATCCGCATATTGTTTAGAATTTTTGTCCGTGTAGCCTAAAACGTCGAAAGGTGTCTTTACGTCATAATACAGCTTTTCCGTATCTTTGTCAATTTCACAAACGTTGACAAAAAAGGATAATTCACGGAAACAGTCAAAACTCGTATAACCGTAAATATGTAAATCGAAGGATTCTTGGTATTCAAGCTCGAAATATCTGTGATTCAAGTCAATACCCTGTACCACTTTTCCGTTTACGTACACCAAAAACTGCGGATTTTCAAAAGACCAGCCGCAATAATCCGTATGAAACTGAAAGCGAAGCGTTTTACCTACAAATTCTTTCCCCAAAGAAACGTGTGTGTAAAACCACGCGTGGAAATCGGGCGTACCACCCCACCGCGCGTTATTTTCAAATTTCACCCACCCTTCTTCCTTGCTGTCAGGAAGTTTACTGCCGACCTTATAAGTAGTCGGTTTGTAAAGAATATCTGCCAATGGCATTTCCTTTACGTTGACGTTATTCTTTAATTGTAAAACGAGCTTATTTACTCTCTCGTAATAAGATTCGCTCGATAAAATTGATACTCTATTTCCCATAAGTTCTCTACTTCTCATTGCCTTTTACGCTCCGTAAGGTTGGCCCTTATAAAGAGCCAACCTTATGCGTAATTTTTTTGTTCATTAGCCAAGGAACAAGTTGTCAATATACATAACCGACTCGTTGTTGTCCGTAGGGTGTACCATGAAACGGAGTACACCAATCGCACCGCTGTATGCGCTGAAATTCGTATCCAACGTAACCGTACATCTAAGCCAACCGTTACCAATCGACTTTACAACCATACCGTAACCGCTCCAACCGTCGGAAAGGTTCGTCCAAGCATAGTCGCTATACGTAATTCCGTCTGCGGAAACAGCAAAACCAGCCCAACCCATACTGCCAACAATCTTCAAGTCAAACGAAATAGTTTGACCGCTTAAATCCAACGTCCCACCCGCGATTTCACGCAAGGATACGTCGTAATTCCACCAAGCGTCGTTGTTGCCCGCGGGAACAGTACATTTAACCGATTCTGTAGAAAGCTTGCTCACGTCGCTGGTGTCTTTTGCAATCGTACCGCCGTTGACAGCCACGAGTCCGCATTGACCGATATAGTCAACGGGAAGTACGTTTTCCACGTAAAGGTTATCAATATACAAGCTCGCTTCGTCTGCCGTCGAAGGATTAACTAAGAAACGAAGTTTTGCGACATCACTACTGCAACCGCTGAATTTGGTGTCCGCCGTAAATGAAACTCTAAACCAACCGTCGCTTATTGCCGTAACAATCCATCCCTTATCTGCGCCCCAACCGTTTGTAAGATTCGTCCACACGTAACCTTCGCCGTCGGGTTGTGCGTAATTGCCGTTGCTATCCGCCACCGTAAACCCTACAAGGGACATAGAACCAACAATCTTCAAATCAAAGGTAATTGCTTTTCCACTCAAATTCAATGCGCTGCCGTGAATTCCCGTCAAATCAAGGTCGTAATTCCACCAAACGCCGCTATTGCCTGCGGGAACAGTTGCTTTTATCGAGTTCGACGAAAATGCGCTAACCACGTTCGTATCCACCGCAATCGTTCCGCCATTGACCGCTACAAGCCCACAAGAAGTGCTGTAATCGTCCGCTTCCGTAGGCAAATCGATTACGCTATCAAGATACAGGTTGTCAACGTACATGTTTGCTTCGTTTCCATCTTGGGGATTTACCAAGAAACGGAGCTTGGCGATATTGCTACCTGCACTGCTAAACGACGCATCAGGATTGAACGAAACTCTAAACCAACCGTCATTTATTGCCGCAATCGACATGCCGAATCCCGACCAAGCATTGCTCAAATTCATCCAAGCGTAATCGTTCGTATCCGCACAGTTTACATAGTTACCGTTGCCGTCTGCTACCTTAAATCCTACCCACGTCATATTACCGACAATCTTCACGTCGAAGGTAATCGTCTTACCGCTCAAATTCAACGCGCTGCCCGTAACCTTCGTCAAATCGATATCGTAATTCCACCAAACGCCGCTATTGCCTGCGGGAACGTTGAATTTCGCCGATTTCACAGAGTTACTGCTTACCATATTTGCATCGAGCACCACGCTACCGCCGTTGACAGCACTTAAACCACATGCGCTGATTGCATCATCCGCCTCGGTGTATACGCGTTTCTTTTCAAAATGCAAGTTATCGAAGTTGATTTCCAAATTACCACTGCCGTCGGATGCATTAAGCGTTGCATAGATTTTGCTTACGCCACTAAGAGAGCTATTCAAGACGTCTAAATCTACGTATACTCTCAGCCAGCCGTTGCCCAAATCTTCGCAAGTATGCGTATCTTCTTCTATACCCGTATTTAACGTAAGCATATTCCACAAACCAAGCTTGTCGCCGTTGTTCACGAAATCGAATACGACCAACCAACCGTTTCTGTCAATATTCTTAAAGTCGAATACCATGTAGCTATTTCTCAAATCATAGGTCTTATCGAGCGTAATCGCAAAGTAAGGAAGATTACCCGACGAAATCGATTCAACGATATTCAAGGAATACGTGCTGTTTTCGCTTCTGTCCGCCGTATCGTTCGTGATTGTATCAATACCGCCGTTTTCAACGGAGCCGTTCCACAAATCGACGATATCCGTCTTGGTATACGTTGCCGTATACGTTGCATTTCTTTGAACATCCGTTACGTTGTAATCCCAACCCGCGAATACGTACGAACATTCGCCTGTGTCAGTCGCTCTCGTAGGCGCAGTCGGAACGTTAACCGTCGCACCAAGCGCGTATTCATTGCTAGAAATCACGCTGCCGTCGTAATCTTTGAATGTAATCGTATGTGTAGGCGTGGTTACAAAATGCAAGTTGTCGAAATGGAGATTGCGTTCGCCGCTGCCGTCCGCCGCATTGAGCGTTGCATAAATTCTGCTTACGTTATCCAACGACGCACCGAAAGAATTCAAGTTTACGTAAACTCTAATCCATCCGTTGCCGATGTCCTCGCAGTAATGTGTACTTTCGCTTACGTTAGCGTTCAAGCTAAACATATTCCATAAACCAATCTTTTCATTGTTGTTTACAAAGTCGAATACGACAATCCAACAATCTGCATTCACGGCATGATAATCAAATACCATATACTTATTCGTCAAATCATAGGTCTTATCGAGCGTAATCGCAAAGTAAGGAAGATTGTCTGACGAAATCGATTCAACGATATTCAAGGAATGCGTGCTGCCTTGGCTCTTCATATTCGTATCGTTCGTGATATTGTCAATGCCGCCGTTTTCAATCTCACCATTGGTCAAATCGATAAGCACCTTCGTATACGTTGCTCTATACGTTGCGTCACAGCCAACCGTCGTTACAGGATAATCCCAACCGGCAAACGCATAACTGTATTCCCCTTCAACTGTTGCTTTGGTAGGCGTTGCAGGTTCTACAACCGTTGCGCCCTGATAATATTGTTCGCTAGAAATAACCGTTTCGTCGTCATTCTTAAACGTGATCGTATACTTAGGTAATTCTTCAAACAACGCCGTGTAAACGGTGTCCCCGCTGATCGCGCCGATTTCAGGCGTCCAACCTGTAAATCTCCAACCCTCTCTCGTGGGGGTTTCGCCCTTATATTCGGGAACAGAACCAAAGATAAGCGTTTCTTCCTGCAATATCTCGCCGTCCCAATTCTTGAACGTTACCGTATGTTCGCTATTCGCCTCTACGATAAACGCGCCTTCACCAGGTGCAAGCGTCAGCGTATATCCATCCGTGCCAATAGCCACCGTCTGCATTTCGCCGTTCTTGTAAATTGCGTACTGTCCAAGAGCGCCCTTGAAGGTAAGACTCAACGTCTGTTTGTCGCTTACCGCAGCGTAATTGACCGCCACGAACGCTTCGTTACCGTCCGCGTCTTCCATAACGCTGACAATATGGTTACTACCCGAACCTGCAATGGACGAGAAGGACGAAGTGTTGCTTGCCGAAAGCAGATATTGCGAGAACAAGCTTTCGTCTTTTACTTTCTTATACGCCTTGTATTGAGCGTCCGCGCCGATTCCGAAGAAACCACTGTCGGGCGAGCTCATAATAACCCCCTTCCAGTTATAATTTTTATACAGAGAACTGAACGTTGCAAGCTCGTTATTGACCGTCTTGATATCGTCATACACTTCCGTCGTCGAACCATCTGCGTTCAATGCACCGTTCGTTACGACGCTCAAAGGATAGTAAGACCACCAAGAAATCGAATCCGCGCCAAAGGCAAGCGCCGTATAGAGTTGCAATCTAAGCTGTTCTTCCGTAGGCGCTTTGTTATACGTCGTACCGTTGCTACTGTCCGCAAACCCACAACCCTGCAATACAGCGTGCATTACCGCGTCTCTTTCTACTGCATACGCCTTCAAAACAGCCAAATCATACAGGAAAGTATCTCTCATGGACCCGTCCGATTTAATCGGGTAGGTATCAACCGACAGATATTTGCCATCGGTAAATTTACTAAGCACGATATCGCAATACGCCTTAATATAATCTGCATAAGAAGTATAATCCCCGTCTTTGAAATAGGAATAGGAAGGCAAAAGGTTGACCATGAACGGAGCATCACTTTCCGCCGCGCCATAAGTTTGAACATACCAATCCGCATATTTTGCCACGGTATTCATTGCCGCCGTCGTAGGCTTGGGTTCGTCCCACGTAAAGAAACCTGCAAAGCCTTCGCAATCAGAGAAATCGGGCAACGACTCAAACGCGTATTCCTCCGTGTCCGCCCAGTTCCCCGTCCATACAACCGATTTTATACCGTTGCGATAGAACATATTGACGATATTTTTCGTAACGGCGATATTCTCTGCACTGGTAAGCTGTACGCCGTGCGTACCACCACCAAGCAATGCCGTCGTAAAGCCTGCGTCCTTCATTGTTTGCGCAACCGCGTCATTATGCGCGTTATCGTAGTTATTGGACGCGTCTAATTCGGGATGATACCAAGCCATAGTATCGTATACGGGCGCACCCTCTACCGTGTAATAGAAATTGAAAACGTTGTCTTTGTTCGCGTAAACCCTGCTCGTAATCTTCGACGCAGAAGTAATCTTGAAACCACTAATTGCTTTTGCCGTAAGGTTAATTTCGCTGTTCAACGGCGCAACCACCGTTTCCGTTTCCACCGTACTCTTACCGTTAATTGTCGTTATGTAGTTTACTGTATATTCTCTATTATAGGTTGCCCCCAATTCATTTATATACGCGGCGAATGTGTCGATATATTTTTCCTTTACCGCGCTTGCGTTGTCTTCACCTTCAATTGCTTTTTGCGAAACGTAATAGATAGAACGCGCGTTGTTTTCAATATCGTCCGCATAGTAGCTCGCCATAGTATATTGCGTACCGAGTTTTACGTACGCAAGACCAACGAATTCACGCGTAAGATTGTTCGTTAAAATGTCCGTAATCGCACCGCAAACTTCATATTTGCCATCCTTATTGCTATCCGAAGGCGTAAGGTCTTGCAACAGCAGCATCTTACGAACGGTTTGTCCCGCGCCCGCCGTCGCCGTTTCAGAATATTTAGCGTTTGCACCGAACAAATTCGCCGCCGTTAATTCGTAACCTTCCGTAATATAATCACGAGGTACGATAACCATACCGAATTCCGCGTTTTGCGCTTTTAAGCTTTCGTAGGTTTTTGCGCTCATTTCCGCACCGAATCGCAAGCCGTTTATATCGTCTTGTACTATACGTACGGACGCGCCTTCAATCATAACAAAATCTTCAAAGCCTATGCGCACCAACATTTCTCTCGTGAAATAGAAACTTCTAACGCCCACGTTCTTTTCTACGGTGAACGTCGCGCGACAGTTGGTAATTTCCTCGCCACTGTGAGAAACGAATTTGCCGTCCACAACTGCCGTTGTTTCGTATACGGTAATTACGTCACCGGAATTAGACGTCGCAGAAATAACCCCTGTTTCCGTATTCGGCATTACGAAAACGATATCGTCTTCCACCGTTTCACCGTTTAATGCAACGTCAACGATAGGCGTTACGTCCGTCCAAACGCCGTCTTTAAACTCATACTGCGTGTTCGCAATATAAATAAAATCGCTGCCGCGATAGAACCAACCGCCAAAGGTCATTACGTCCCCTTCCAAAGGCGTGCCGTTTCCACTATTATAAATACCCGTCGAATTGCTATTGAACGTAACGTACCAATCCGCCGCGCCGTATTTACAAAGTCCACCTCTAAAAGCCGTGTTCGTACCGCCGCTCGACAATACGAACTGATTGTCGCTGCAAGGATTCAACCAAATAGACCAACCCGCATCAAAGGGAATATCGTTTTGCGCCATAGACGCGTATAAACCGTTTTGCGGCGCACCGTTGGTTTCCGCAGAGTAGCCAAGCGTATAACTGTTTTTGTTATCTGCAAGCCACGTATACCCGTCATAGATAAAGGTCGCCTTATTTACCGTAAACGAACCCTTTTCTGCATTCGTAAACGTACCGTCAATCGTGATGGTAGAACCTGCCTGCAAATCGCCATAATCCACTGCGCTGTTTTTCAACGGAAGCGCCACGCGTTCTGCATCCGTTTTAATCATAGCCGCGCTTTGTGTAATTCCATTTACTTTTACAGCTGAATCCGACGTATAGGAAACACTCCAATCCCCGCTATAAGGTATGGAGTCCCCACCCTCGATTGCCAAATACAAATATTTTTCGCCATTGCCAGTCGCTACGCCGTTATCACGTAAATCGTATTCGTTCATATTCAAGCCGACGTTATACGCATTGAGTGTATCCGCTCCTGCCTTTACACCATCATTCCATACGTTTACCCCCAAAATCGCCGTAAACGCGCATGCAAGTGCTACGATCGCTGTTGCTAAAATTTTTCTAATCCATTTCTTCATAGCTCGTTCTCCTTTATGCGCCAAACCCAATATTAGGATCTTGATAATCGTCTTCAAACGGGTCTTTACCTGTCGAAGTTCTTATAATTTCATCAGAAAAAATAAGAATTTCCAAGTTAGGTTCTTCATAAATTTTCATCTGCCTGCTCCTTTTTTGAGGACGTTGGTTGGTCTATTTCCTAGACCAACCGCTCTCATTTTGTTTTTAATTTTAGATACAACCAATATACCTATTCGATTACGTTATGCTTGCATTTCCGCGGATTTATCTTCAAAATGCAAGTTATCCAAATTAAGCGTCAACGTACCGTTTCCGTCCGACGCATTAAACGTCATATAGATTTTGCTTACGTTGTTTACCGCTGCGCTAAGCGCGCTTGCGTCTACGTATACGCGCAACCAGCCGTTGCCTAAATCTTCACACTTATGCGTATCGGAACTTGCTCCGTTATCCAATACGTGCATGTTCCACAAGCCAACTTTTTCGCCATCGTTTACAAAGTCAAAACCTACAACCCAACCCGTTTTATCTATATCCTTGAAATCAAATACGATATATTTTCCGCTCAAATCATACGATTTGTCAAGCTCGATTGCAATAAACGGAAGATTGCCCGACGTTATCGGTTCTACCAACTTCAACGAATACGTGCTGTTTTCGCTCTTTACTTCGCTATCGTTTACAATCGTATCAAATCCGCTGTTTTCTATCTTGCAATTGAACAAGTCGATTATGTTCGATACCGCATACACCGCCGTATACGTTGCGTCACAGTTTGCCGTGGTTACTTCGTAATCCCAACCAGTAAAGATATACTCGCTTTCGCCTACTAAAGTCGGATCGTAGCCATGTCGTTCTGTGTGCCAAGGAGTTGGCCATTAGTATTGTCTTCCTAAGACCGCTTGGCCTCCGACTTATGTTCGATACCGCATACACCGCCGTATACGTTGCGTCACAGTTTGCCGTGGTTACTTCGTAATCCCAGCCAGTAAAGATATACTCGCTTTCGCCTACTA